>CAYYQJ010000366.1:0-4107 GCA_964473775.1 uncultured Bacteroidales bacterium
CCATCTTGCAAATATCTTATTTTTTCTTCAGCACACCAAATAACGAAATAGCCATACACTCTCTTTTTTTCTTCAAAAAAAATTATCTTACAATATAGTTTGTAACGAAAAAAATTGTATCTTTGAAACCATATTAAAAAACATAATTCTACAATTTTAAATTAATTAAAGCACAGTAAAACAATCTTATTTAACTCTATTTTCATTAATAGCCCCAAGATTAATGGCTGCAAATGCAGACTAATAAAAGAATAATTATGAGTATCTTAAAAATATTTATTGTTGAAGATGATAAAGTAACAGCAAAAATGCTATCACATTATCTGTCATTAAATCCGGATAATGATGTCGAAGTGTTTCATAGTGGAAAAGAATGTCTCGAACATTTACAAAACCCACCCGATGTTATTTGCTTGGATTATCAACTCCCAGGCGAAGTAGGAACTGAAATATTAGAAAAAATTCAGTCACGACACCCTGACCTTCCGGTGATTGTTGTTTCTGCTCAAAAAGAAGTAGCCACAGCAATTAATCTACTAAAAATGGGCATACATGATTACCTCGTTAAAGACGATAATGTGAAAGAACGTCTTTGGCACATTATTAACCAAATCCGTGTAACCGATAATTTAACGCATCACATCAACATTCTACAAGAGGAAGTTGAACGCAAATACGATTTCTCATCAACCATTATTGGCAGTAGCCCAGTTTTGTTGAAAGTATTTCCTTTAATAGAAAAAGCTTGTCAATCCGAAATTGCTGTTTCAATTACAGGAGAAACCGGGACTGGAAAAGAAGTGGTTGCCAAATCCATACATTACAATTCCGTCCGAAAAAACAAACCTTTTATAGCCGTAAATGTGGCAGCGATACCTACCGATCTAATTGAAGCTGAACTATTCGGTCACGAAAAAGGATCTTTTACAGGCGCGATCGGTAAACGTGCCGGAAAATTTGAAGAAGCACAAAACGGAACCATATTCTTAGATGAAATCGGCGATATGGATTTGGTTATGCAGGTAAAACTTCTCAGAGTACTTCAAGAACAACAAGTAGTGCGTATTGGAAGTAATGACTCTATCGAACTAAATGTCAGAGTTATTATAGCTACACATAAAAATCTTGCCGAAGAAGTAGCCAGTGGTAGATTCAGGGAAGATTTGTATTATAGATTACTCGGTCTTTCTATTCTCTTACCTCCCCTGCGCGAACGTTGCAACGATGTTATCATTCTCGCAAAACACTTTATTGAGGAATATTGTAAAAAGCATAAGATCAAAATTAAAAAATTATCCAAAGAAGCTGTTGACAAGTTAATGACTTACGATTTTCCCGGAAATATCCGCGAATTAAAAGCCGTAATAGAACTCGCTATTGTATTATCCGATAATGATACTATTTCTGACGAAAATATTCAAGTTAAATATTCTCAGTTTTTTAAGGAACTGATAAGTAAAGAAATGACACTAGAAGAATACAATGTCGAGATAATAAAACACTTTTTACGGCGATACGATAACAAAGTACTACTCGTTGCTGAAAAACTTGGAATAGGGAAATCAAGCCTTTACCGTATGCTGTCTCCCAAATTTAATGAAGAAAATAACGGTTAAAATGAATCGTAAACCATAGGAATTGTTAAGGATAGACAAAAAATCTAATCACCTTAATTTATTTCAAATAAAACCCATAGTCAATACCACCAAATAGTTGACGTGTGAGGTTTAATAGTTTTTAGTGGCTGATTCGGTGTATTTAGTCGAGGTATCGGTTTTAATAATCTTGGCACAGGTTAAATTATCCGTGGCATCGGTTTAATAAGTTATTAGAGCATGACTAATTAGTCGTGGCGACGGACTAAATTGTCGTTGGTTAATGAATATATAGTCGTGGCGACGGTCAAAATAGTCATTGGGTTATGACTAAAAAATCGTGGCACGGGACTAATTAGTCGTGGCATCGGTATAATTAGTCGTAGAAGAGGTTTTGAGAGAGTGATTTTTTATTTCGGAAAGCCGAAGGGCAGGAATAAAAAAGTTATTCAATCTATACAAGATTGAGTATCTCCGAGAAGTTCAAATAAAAAACCACAACTTGCTTGCACACTTAAAATACTTAGGAACAATAAGAAATGAATTGCTAGAAGTTATGCAATTGTTTAGGGATGAGAGAGGCACGACGAACACTATAAAACCGTTTGGACACACTAAAAAAAGCCTCTGGAAAACATCCAGAGGCTTTGTGTTAATCCTAAGTCAAGTGAAAACTTCAAATTTATTTAAACAAAATCTGCTATTTTATTCTAATTGAAAAGCTTCCTGTTTGGTCAGCGCTTTCATTTCTGATGGTGATAGATGTATAACCTGCAGGAATTTCGGCTGAATTTCCAGGTTCGATATAAATTCTATCGACTCTTTGAACGTTGCCACTCAACTCCGGACCGGCCAACAAAACCAGGCGGGTAATGCCTTTGTTAATAACCATTGATTTGGGAACGGCATGGTTAATATCTATGGAAGTGCCAGAGTTTATACTAAATGTAATGGCATCTTCGCGAGGAGCTTTTTTATAGTAATCTGCCATAGCATCAACATATTCCTTTACTTCCGGATGCTTAGGAAGTGCCATTTGAAGAAAAGAATAAATAATATTAGCTTGATCTGCGGCTAGAATTCCATTGGTTAATGCTGTGTTTTCGGCATTTAACTTTGGAACTGAAAGCAGATTGTTTAAATGATTAAAATCATCAAAGTTCTGCATAAAAGTATCAATAAAATCGACATCGAAAGTACCTGGAAAAAGATTGGGAAAGTCGTGAGCAGCCTTTTGCGCTATACGAACAATGGATTCTAACTTTGGACCAATAATTTGATAGTCCTTTTTTTGCTCCGTGCTTATGGTGTTTATTGCAGGAGCAATTTTGGTGTTCACGGTGCCTATGGCAGTTTCGATAATGGTTATATCTGCCGGGGCAACTGTGTTGAGATTGGGTTCAAGATTGTGTTTCATTTTATCTTTATTTTTTTTGTTAATAATGGAAAAATAATCAGCAAATTGTGTGCCAAACCAAAGCGGCTTAATTCTTAACAAACATTTTCGTTAAATATTTCACCCTGATTTTTCCCATTTTGGGAATACTCAAAAACCATAACCTGCTCTCATTTGCCAACCCGTTAATTTATTTTCTGCAAAAATAATTGATTGTCCACAATGTATAATTTTCCCCTGTTTTCACTATAATACCTTTGTTCTAAAAAAACAAACATTTTTCTTTTCCTGATTTCCCAAATTGGGAAATCTTTTTCTAAAAAAAAATTAGTTTTTTTTTATCCTTTATCTCCTCCGACCTCAAATTTATCAAAATTCTTCCCAAAATGGGACATTTTTTCCCAAATTGGGAAAGATTCGCAGCATGCCAAAGCATGTAAGTCTTGTTTTTCAATGCTTTGTATTTTTGGCACGCAATATGTAATAGGAGAGCAGAGTGCACAAAAAAATTGCCTGTTTCGGCAGGTCTAAACAAAAAATTAAAAAACAAAAATAAACAAAAAGTCTTTAACGAAATTATTAAACAAAAATTTAAAAAACAAAAAACAAAATGAAAAAATTAATCTTATCTTTCGTAGCTATCATCATGGTAGCAGGTTTATCAAGCAAAGTAATGGCGCAAACAACGGATACAAAAGCCAATGACGCAAATGCTCAAATTTTAAGCGCAATAGTTTTAACAGCTGCTCAGGATTTAGAATTTGGCGGTATCGTTCCCTCAACAGGTGGAACTGTTGTAATTGATAACGCAGATGGTCGTACAAAAACTGGTACTGTAACATTAGTTCCATCAAACATTACTCCGAAATCAGGTGCTTATACTGTATCAGGTACAAAATTAGCAACTTATGTTATTACAATTCCTACAGCATCTTTTGATATTACAAACACTTCAGATAACGCTCCACATGCTACAATGCCAGTAACTTCTATGACATGTTCTAAGGGAACATTAACATTAGGTCATGTAAATAGTCAATTTGATGGTTCTGGAGCTGATAATTTTAAAGTAGATCGGAAGAGCACACGTCTGAACTCCAGTCACCTGAAGCTATC
>CAYYQJ010000367.1:0-4092 GCA_964473775.1 uncultured Bacteroidales bacterium
ACACGGCTCTGAACACTCTTTCCCTACACGACGCTCTTCCGATCTACAAGGCCCAAATGGGCAACGACATGTTGGCTCCCTGACCGAGTAAGGTGCTGCGGAAATGTACACTACGGTCTTCGCAACCTACCCAAACCCCTGTGGTGAGGCCGGGCACACTGCCCATAAACCATCCGTCGGAGTTGTTGTCGGTGGTGCCTGTTTTGCCTGCTATCTGACTGGTGAAACCGTATTTTCCGCGCAAACGGGCTCCGGTTCCGCTTTCTACAACGCCTTGCAAGAGATTGATCATCAGATAAGCGGTTTCTTCGCTCATGGCCTCGTTGGTGCGCGGCACAAAGCGTGCGAGCACGTTACCGTGTTTATCTTCTATGCGGGTTACAAATATGGGCTCGTAATAAACCCCTTTGTTGCCATAGGTGCTAAAAGCGCCAACCATCTCGTAAAGAGAGATGTCGGGGGTGCCCAGGCAAATGGCATACACTTCGGGGATATCGCTTTTTATACCCATTTTGCGGGCCACTTTTATCACCGGTCCGGGCGAATAACGTTTAATCAAAAAGGCCGAAACCCAGTTGATGGAGTTGGCAATGGCTTCTTTTAGAGATACCATTTCGCCTGTTTTATAATCGCTTGAGTTTTTAGGTTCCCATTTGTCGCCGCTTGGCAAATCGAAGGTGATGGGCACATTGGGCACCTTGGTGCAGGGCGAAAACTCGCCTTCCTGCATGGCTACGGTATAAACAAAGGGTTTGAAAGTAGAACCCACCTGACGTCGGGCCACGCATACGTGGTCGTACTTAAAGTATTTATAGTTGATTCCGCCCACATAGGCCCGAACATAGCCGGTTTGGTTTTCGACCGACATCAATCCGGCCAATAGAAACCACTTATAATATTTCACAGAGTCGAGCGGAGTCATAATGGTATCGTGATCTCTGCCCCAGGCAAAAACTCTCATTTTCACAGGGGTGTTGAACACTTTCATGATTTTATCTTCCGAAACATTGGCGCGTTTCATGCTCTGAAAACGTTCGGAACGATACACACTTTGCATGATAATCTGATTGATTTTATCATCGCTCAGAGTATTATCGAAAGGTGCCCGACGGACTCCTTTCCAGTGATTATAAAAGTCGCGTTGCAGTTCTTTACCGATATGCTCAGTTACGGCTTCCTCGGCATATTGCTGCATTTTGGAGTTGATGGTGGTATAAAACCGCAACCCATCTTTGAAGATGTTATAAGGAGTGCCGTCCGACTTGAGGTTTTTAGAACACCAGCCAAACAAGGGATTGTTGTCCCACTGTTCCATATCTTCTTTAAAACTGGCGGGGCTGGAGTAATCGTCTTCTACGGGTTTTTTATGAGTGAGCAAAGATTTTAAAAACTCCCTGAAATAAGTAGCCTGCCCATAATTATGATCCTGAATCTTGAAATGAGTCATGTCCATGGGCGCATCCTTAAGCTGGGCATATTGTTTGGTTGTGATAAAGCCGTAAATTTCCATTTGTTTCAGCACCACTTCGCGGCGATGCAGGGCATTTTTGGGGTTGTTTATGGGGCCGTATTTTGTTGGGGCCTTCAGCATTCCTATCAACACGGCAGCTTCTTCGGTGCTTAGTTGAGCAGGCGATTTATCGAAATAGGTGCGGGCGGCTGATTTGATTCCGAACGACTGATTGCCAAAATCAACGGTGTTGAGATACATGGCAATGATTTCTTCTTTGGTATAATTGCGTTCGAGTTTGATGGCGGTAACCCATTCGCGGAGTTTGATAGAAATCAGTTTAAGTTTGGATGGGTTTTCGTCGCGGGGAAAAAGATTTTTTGCGAGTTGCTGGGTGATGGTACTGCCCCCCCCCGAACCTTCGTCGCCACCAATGATGGTTTTCCAGATTACCCGAAAAATACTACGGGTATCCACACCCGAATGCTCTGTAAAACGTGCATCTTCGGTAGCGATTAATGCATTTATTACGTTGGGCGAAAGCTCTTCGAAATGTACGTTCGAACGGTTTTCGATGTAATACTTTCCGAGTAATTGCTGGTCGGAAGAATAAATTTCGGAAGCCAGATTGCTACGAGGGTTTTCCAAATCTTTAAAGTCGGGCATGAAGCCAAGCCACCCAAATGAGATTACGGTGAAAAGTAGAACGATAAATGCACATATTGAGAAGTAAAATACCCACAAAAACTTAACATACTTATGAAATTGAGCATTGGAAGCTTTCTTTGCCATATTATACCTTATTTGATATTTATTATTGTAATTCCGGTTTTTAAAACGACTGTAATGAATCAGGGATTGAAAATTCTATAAGCAATCACTGTTTTTCAAATTTGTATTATTTCTCTTTTTCAAATTTTTCGATACGTATTCCAAAATCTTCTATACCCTTAAGTTCTTCGGTGCGCATGGCCTGCTCGAATTCGAAAGAATAGTTACCTAACAAACGAAACCGAAAACTTTTTCGGAACAAGATGCGGTTGTCAACAATGTTGCGGCTTCTGTTTCCAAGCCATTTGCCGGAGGCATCAGCTAAGGTAACTTCTACTGTATCTACCGATATTTTTCCGTTGGGATAAAAGGTTTTGATAAATAGAAACAAATTAGAATAAGGATAATCAGTGGAGTTTCTTACGTTCAGATAATAATTATAAGGCTGGATGGTGTCGGTAACAGGCACCGAAAACTTAACTATATCGGAGCTTTTCCAAACCCCGTCCTGTATCTTTTTGGTTGTATCAACAATTGCATTCTGTTTGCAGGATTGCAACAGAAGCGATATCAAAAGTAAGTAGAGTCCCGTTTTAATTTTCATTTCGTATTGTCTCTTTTTTCCCGATTGTCACGATTGCCTCGATTGTCACGATTGTCTCTTTTTTTCCGATTGTCGCGATTATCTCTTTTTTCTCTGTTATCTCTGTTGTCTGCTTTTTCTATTTTTTCAGGCAGATCGTTTTCGAAATGTTCAAATCCGATTTTCGCTTCTACTACCTGAGTGAAATCTTCCAGTTTATCGGGATTGATGCCTTTGGCATTATTGGCCATGATTTTTTTCACTTTGCTCACTTCTATGGCCATCATATTGTTTGGTTCATCTTTGTAAGAATACCACATGAGTTTTAGCATCACATCTATTTTCTGACAAAAAGCGATTCCTTTTTTGGTTTTCAGAGGTACGCTGCTGTTAGGAAAATCTTTCATTGCATCAGCATAGGTTTCGTACTCATAGTTGAGGCAGCATTTAAGCTTCGAACATTGCCCTGCAAGTTTCTGAGGGTTGATAGAAATTTGCTGCACCCGTGCCGAATTGGTTGAAACAGATTTGAAATCGTGCAGCCAAGAGGCGCAGCATAACTCGCGTCCACAGGTTCCAATTCCTCCAAGGCTGGCGGCTTCCTGACGGGCTCCAATCTGGCGCATTTCAATACGAATACCGAACTGGTCGGCCAATACTTTTATGAGTTCTCTGAAATCTACACGTTCGTCGGCAGTGTAGTAAAAAGTAGCTTTGGTGCCATCGCCCTGATATTCTACATCATTTACCTTCATCGACAAACCCAATTCGTGGGATATTTTCTTTGACCTGAACACCGAATTGGTTTCGGTATGCACAATAGAAACCCATTTTTCGATATCGTTTGCACGTGCAAGACGGTAAAGTCTTTTTATTTCTTTGGTCTCAGGATTCATCTTTTTCTTTTTCATCTGAAGCCTGGCAGACTCACCTGTAAGAGTAACTATGCCTAAATCGTGCCCGGGGGAGGCTTCAACAGCAACTATATCGCCCACTTTAACCGTCACCTCGTCGGGCAGACGGAAAAACTCTTTCCGGCTGTTTTTAAACCGAACTTCTACAAAAGGGAACCTGGGGTAATTGTCTGGCAAAGCAATATTGTCCAGCCAATTATACGAGTTACGTTTACAACAGGAGTTACTATATAAATCATCATTATTCTGATTGGTTTTAGGCTGATGAGCACAACCCCTACTCAGAAAATCATTTTTTTCGTTATTCATCTCAATTCAAATTACTGCAAAAATAATCAATTTAGATGATAGTGGAGATTTTTGATTTGGGATTT
>CAYYQJ010000368.1:0-4082 GCA_964473775.1 uncultured Bacteroidales bacterium
TAAGTTTCATGTATAATCGTTTGTCCGACAAATCAAGGAAGGATTCTTTGGGTCTGTTGATGTGAAATAATGCCACGCCAACTGTAAGTTTTTTTGCATCGTTGGATGATAAAGTGCTGGTTTGCGAATTGAAAGACCATAATAGACCTGCTGAGATATCGCCATAGTTTTTTGTTTTTATTGTAGCCACTTCGCCGGAAGGCAATTGTGAGTTATAACCATCCACCGCACTGGGGTCGTATTGACTGTCCCATTGCATTTTTGAATTGTCGATACGGCGTTGTCCCCATCCGCCCTGAATACCTGCGGTAAGAAAATTATGGCGGTTTACAGGTAAATGATAGGCAATAGAAACGTTTGCTTCGGTGAAGCCCATTTTGTTTATGCCTGCCTGGTCGTTAAACAACTGTATTCCTAATCCCAGGGTGCCGCCATTGAGTTTGCCTTTCAGGATTCCCATATCATACGACAATCCGTAAGTAACAAACGCATGACCAATATTGTGCCATTGGCTTTTATAGTTTGCAATGATACGGTGGTCGGCATTAAAAGCTCCGGCCAAGGCAGGATTCAGGCTGAGTGGCGCATTGTTAAATTGCGAAAAATGAATATCCTGGGCAAGCACATTGCCTGTGATTATTAAAGAAATGATGAGTAAAATGATTTTTTTCATAGTAGTTTATATATCAGAAATACCCCGATTTTTATTGTTTTTGATGATCGTTTTGGTAATTTTAAGCAAACCTACGAATTTTTTTAAAAATAGCCTAAATAAATGTTGAAAAAATGCAATTCAGCCTAAGATTGTTTTGGCCTAAGGAATAAATTGCATCTGACGATTTGCTTTATAAATGATCATGATTTGCCTTAAAAAATGTACTTTTGCAAAAAATAATCTTTAATGAAGTTACTATTTTTAGGTGATTTTCTCAATTTTCAATTTACAGATATTCTCGATGTTCTTTTAGTTGCACTCTTGTTATATCAATTGTATCGACTGATGAAGGGTACCGCAGCCATCAATATTTTTCTGGGAATTGTTACCATTTATTTTATCTGGAAACTTGTAAATGTGTTGCAAATGGATTTGCTTTCAGAAATTCTGGGACAGTTTGTAAGCGTTGGGGTTATTGCTTTGATTGTGGTTTTTCAACGCGAAATCCGACAATTTTTATTATTAATCGGTACACCACGATTATTGTCCCGAAAGCAACAATGGCTGGCTTTTTGGAAATTTAATGTGCCTAAAACCGGATTGGTTCTGATTGAACCCATAATTACTTCCTGCAAAGAAATGGCTGAAACCAAAACCGGCGCCTTGATTATCATTACCAAAAGAGATGATTTGTTTGAATTTGTTAATACAGGCGAGCAAATTGATGCGAAAATTTCGGATCAGTTGATAGAGAATATATTTTTCAAAAACAGCCCTTTGCACGATGGAGCCATCATAATTACCGGAAACAGAATTCGCGCAGCACGTTGTGTATTACCTATTACGCGAAACGAAAGTTTCCCAGTTACCTATGGATTGCGTCACAGGGCTGCGGTGGGTATTACCGAAAATACCGATTGTATTGCCTTAACCGTTTCGGAGCAAACCGGCGATATTGCTTATGCCAAAAACGGAACTTTGTACACCAAGATTAATGCCGATGCATTGAAGGTTTTTCTGGAAATGGAATTTGCCTGAGAAGCATCAATCTACGTTTATAAGCCGGATGATTTTTTCCAGATAAAATTTATCTGTTTCATCAAAAGAATTCAGAAATTTACTGTCCACATCAAGCACAGCTATTGGCTGTCCCTTACTGTTTCTTACAGGTATTACTATTTCTGATTGCGACCTTGAATCGCAGGCTATATGGTCAGCAAAGGCATGCACATCAGGTACAATGATGGTTTCGTTGGCGTTGACTGCTGCCCAGCAAACCCCCTTGTTTTTAGGCAATAACTGACAGGCCACTGGACCCTGATATGCTACAACTACCAGGTTTTCGGTATCCACTCTGTAAAATCCACACCAGAAAAAATAATCGAGTTTGTGATAAAGAACTGCAGAAATGGTGGCCATCTGTGCCGTGGTGTCAGTGCTTTTTTGCAATAAATCGCCAAGCTGTTTGCAAATCCGTTCGTAACGGGCTTTTTTCTTATTTTCGTCCATAATTCAGCAAATAAAAAGACCGTTTAAGAAAATCAAAAACGGTCTGTAAATCATAATTATATTGTCTTATTTTTTCTTTGAAGCGGTAGCAGTGGCAGCAGCAATAGAATCGTCTTTCATTTTTTGCTTGGCTTCAAATTCTTTAACAATCTGATCGGGCGATTTGCCCAGATTATCTAAAGAAATGGCCGCATCGTGAGCCAAATCGCTTTTTGGATATTTTTGAATAAAAGTACTATAAGCCTCGCGTGCCTTGCCAATGTTTTTGATGTTATTATCATAAATAAAAGCTTTAAGGAAATAGGCTTCAGGAAGTTTTACATAATTGGGATAATCTTTTATGATGCGATCAAGAAAAACAATGGCGTTGTCGTTTTGATTGGTGTTCATCGACAGATTGGCTGCTTTATACAGAAAAGTAGGAGTGATGGTATCTTTTGGATAGGTGTCTACAAATTTCTGATACAAATCAATCATATCCTTTACTTTAGTTTTATCAGGAATGGGCGAGCCGCCCGAAAATAATTCTTTTTCTTTGTCAGAAATTTGTTTGAGCAATTTGTCGGGATTCGGTTTGCAGCTACTTATGAATACTACCAACAGTAGGATTACGGAAAATTTTAAGTGTTTCATTTTGTTTTTTATTTAGGATTAAATTTTTTTCTGAACCGGAAAAATCATTTTATAATTGTGTTCCACCTGTCCCTTGGTTATGTCGGATAGGCGGCGTTTTATCAGCATCTTTTTCAAGGCACTTACACGATCCACAAAGAGCACACCTTCCAGATGATCGTATTCGTGCTGAATCACGCGGGAGCATATTCCTGAAAATTCTTTTTCATAAAAATTAAACTCTTCATCATAATATTCTATGGTGATTTTTTCTTTACGAATCACCTCTTCACGCATGTCGGGAACACTTAAACAGCCTTCGTTAAATATCCAATCGTTGCCCGAAAATTCCAGAATGGTAGGGTTAATCAACACTTGTTTAAAATCTTTTCCATCGGGATAGTCTTTAACAAAAGGTGTAGTATCTATCACAATCAGCCGTATGCTTTGTCCTATTTGAGGGGCAGCCAAACCCACGCCGCTTGATGCATACATGGTTTCGAACATATTGGCTATTAATTGCTTTAAATCAGGATAATCTTTATCAATAGGCTCTGCTATTTTTCTTAATAAAGGTTGTCCGTAGGCAAGAATGGGTAATTTCATGATGTTTATTTCTGTATAGTTTCCATATAGGTTTGCAAAATGATGGTCGCACTTATGGAGTCTATAAGTTCTTTATTTTTACGACTTTTTTTATTTATTCCAGAATCAATCATGGTTTGAAATGCCATTTTGGAGGTAAATCGCTCATCAACTCTAACAACGGGAATTTCCGGAAACTGTTTATGTAAGCTTTTTAAAAACGGTGTGATAAACTTTTCTGATTCAGAATCAGTATAGTTCATTTGCATTGGTTTGCCTACAATTATGCACGAAACCTTTTCGTCGGCGATATATTTTTTTAAAAACGGCAATATTTCGTTAGCATTTACGGTGGTTAATCCATTTGCAATGATTTGAAACTCATCGGTAACCGCTATCCCAACACGTTTTTGACCGTAATCCAAAGCAATAATTCTTCCCATGATTTAATTTATGCAAAGTTACAAAAATTACAGTATTCAGATTTGATTTCTTTTTTTGATTTCTTTTTTTTCAAAATTTAAGGCACCTTCTTGGTTTTGAATTGACATCTTGAGTTGCTAAAACATACGCTCCAATATTAAACATTCATGTTCATGTCGAGCGCATGAACGTCGGTACGTTCCGAACGCACGTCCGTTCGTCGCAAACGAACGTCCGTGTGCCGCAAATGAACGTCGGTTCGTCGCAAATGAACGTCCGTGTGCCGCAAATGAACGTC
>CAYYQJ010000369.1:0-4069 GCA_964473775.1 uncultured Bacteroidales bacterium
TGCTGTATGTACCATTGAAGATTGTTGATGATTCTCATGTTGGTGAGCCGCCCATAGCTGCTCATTTTTAAGATAGCGAGTCAAATCTAAACCTGCCTCACCGTCTTTCTCAAGGGAAGTTAGCGCTTCGGCTATGCAGCTAAAGATTCGGTCAATTTCATTCTTCTCGATGGTAAGCGGAGGCGAAATCGCGATGATATCTGCAGTATGGCGAACTAGCACACCCATTTCATAACACTTGAGATAAGTGGCGAAAGCGCGTGCACCTGGTTTGCCGGGGAAGGGTTCCAATTCAATGCCAGCTACCAAGCCAATATTACGCACATCCTTAACGAAGGGAACGCCTTTCAAGGTATGCGCAGCCTGTTCGAAATACGCGCTTAAATTACCAGCGCGTTCAACCAGTTTATCTTTTTCAGCTGGGAAACCCGGCACCAAAGCTGCAGTTAATTTTTCTTCATTTTTTTCGCTGACAGTGATAACTCTTTTTATAGAATCATGCCTGTCTCTCTGTAAATTGTTCATAGTTTTAAAATTTAAAAATTGTTATTAAAATTGATAAATATCTTTAACTATAATAACGAAATTTCCCACTAAAAAACTTGGTCGAAACGAAAATATTTCTTCATTTTTCAAATCTTTTTTTATCCTGAAATCCTAAATAATTAATTTTCAAATCGTATCGACACCCAAATAAGTTTTAACTTTTTTATTCTTTTTTCAAATTCCAAAATTTCCTCATCTTAATATTTCAAATTACAACTTTGGAAAATTGCGTAAATCCATTATTATAGTATCAACAAATAACCAAATCCTCTAATTGCCTAAGCCGGACAAACCGGAACAAAACAGGAAAAATCTCAAATATCAAAAATACAAATCACAAACCTTACAGCCTTCAGGTAAGTTAATTCCCAAAAAATGAAATTTCAAATAACAAAACCGTTTCATAATTTTGAAATTTTGACATTGTAATTTATTTGTTATTTCGCACTTGAACATTGTCGTTTAAAATATTTTGCCAAAATGTGTGGAGATTTTAGTTTTAAGCTACTAATTTCTTAATTGCAAAATTACTCATACCGTCTCAGCTCACTCACATACCGTCTCAGGCTACTCACATACCGTCTCAGACTACTCACATACCGTCTCAGGCTACTCACATACCGTCTCATGCTACTCACATAGCGTCTCAGCTTACTCACATAACGTCTCAGCTTACTCTCATAACGTCTCTGTATACTCACATGTCATCTCAGCCTACTCACATAGCGTCTCAGGCTACTCAAATGTCATCTCAGCCTACTCAAATGCCATTATTTTTTAATTCGATGCAATTATCACCAAATTCACTCCCATTTTGTCATGCATGATTATGCCTAAACCATAATAAATGAAATCCTGAAAAATACCTGCTACAGAAATGTACCAAATAAAAAAGCCCTGCATCCAAAAAAATGCAAGGCTCATATTATATATATTGTGGAGCGTACGGGAGTCGAACCCGTGACCTTCAGACTGCCAGTCTGACACTCTAGCCAACTGAGCTAACGCCCCGAAATAATTTTGGCAAAATTAGAAATAAAATTGATAGTTTTACAAAGTTTTTTTCCAAAAATAACATGAAACGAATTTTTGTAGCAGCCAAAATAGCACCAACCCCCGACATTATTAATCTGTTCAACCAGTTAAAAGCCTCCCTCAATAAAGATAAAATAAAATGGGTCGAACCAGGAAATATACATTTAACCTTAAAATTCTTCGGCGAAACTCCCGACGACATAATAACTGAAATTATTAAAGCCCTCGCCACCATTAAACATACCACCAACATAAACTTTACCTTAGGTGGAACAGGTATTTTCGGCAGCACTTATCAACCTCGCGTTATATGGTTAAAAATAAACGACAGCAACGGTTTTCAAACACTTGCAGGCAAAATTAATGAAGCCATTCTCCCCTTGGGTTTCATCCCCGACCGACAAAACTTCGTTCCACATCTAACCTTAGGAAGAATTAATTTCCTGAACGATAAAAAATATTTTCAGGACATTATCAATAAATACAAAACCTTTTCTTCCGAACCTCAAATGGTATCAGAATACCATTTATTCGAAAGTAAGCTAAAACCGACAGGCCCTGAATACACAATAATTAAAACTTATCCCATTGGTAATTATTGAAAAAAACAGAAAAAAGTTTTTTTAATTGATTTTTTTTATAATTTTGCACCCGCATTGTCCGATGGTGTAATTGGCAACACGTCTGATTTTGGTTCAGAAGAGTTCAGGTTCGAAACCTGATCGGACAACAGGGAAGGAAATAGTTGTTGAGGGGACGGGAGTCCCCTCTTTTATTAAAATTATATGATTAATGTAGAAAAAATATCGAATCTTGTATCAGAAAAACTCCTGGGTAAGGATCTCTTTCTGGTTGATATTATTATCAAAAGCGGAAACAGGATTTCCGTATTCTTAGATTCGGATAATGGAGTTCATATAAAAGATTGTGTTGAAATCAGCAGGCATATAGAATCAAATCTCGACAGAGAATCAGAAGATTTTTCTCTCGAAGTTTCTTCCGCAGGCCTCGACCAACCACTCAAACTTCTCAGACAATACCACAAAAACATCGGTAAAGAATTAAAAATTCTTACTACGGATGAAAAAAATTTTACGGGTGTATTGTCAGAAATTAAAGAAAATTCACTATCATTGCATATTCCTGCAAACAAAAAGCAAAAAACTGCAGAACAGCAAATAATTCTTTCTTTCAATGAAATTAAAGAAGCAAGAATTGTGATTAAAATAAATAACAATTGAAATAAAAATTAAATAAGATTATAAAATGGAAAACATCAATCTGGTTGAATCATTTTCTGAATTTAAAGAATTCAAAAATATTGAACGCGAAACCATGATGCGTATTCTGGAAGACGTATTCAGACACATGCTTATTAGAAAATATGTTTCTGACGAAAATTTTGACATCATTGTTAATATCGATAAGGGCGACCTCGAAGTCTGGCACAACAGAGTTATCGTTGACGATGCCGACCTGACAGACGAAAACTCTCAGATAGCCTATTCACAAGCAATAAAAATTGAACCTGATTTTGAAATAGGAGAAGAAGTTTCTGAAGAAGTTAAACTAAAAGATTTTGGCCGCCGCGAAATTTTATCAATGCGTCAAAACCTGATTTCTAAAATTCTGGAATACGAAAAAGAAAACATCTATAAGGATTATATCGAAAAGGTTGGTCAGATAATAAGCGGTGAAGTTTATCAGGTATGGAAAAAAGAAATTCTTGTGCTTGATGACGAAGGCATTGAACTAATACTGCCAAAATCAGAACAAATACCAAGCGATTTTTATCGCAAAAGCGACACCATTCGTGCGGTTGTATTAAAAGTAGAAATGAAAAACGGAGTTCCGGCGATTATCTTATCCAGAACTTCTCCAGTGTTTTTAGAAAGATTATTCGAATCAGAAGTTCCTGAAGTTTTCGACGGATTGATTACCATAAAAAAAATAGTACGTATCCCGGGCGAAAGAGCAAAAGTTGCTGTTGAATCGTACGACGACCGTATTGACCCTGTAGGAGCCTGCGTCGGAATGAAAGGCGCACGTATTCATGGCATAGTTCGCGAATTGCGAAACGAAAACATTGATGTTATCAATTATACTACCAATACTTCACTATACATAACACGTGCTCTAAGCCCTGCAAAAGTTTCTTCAATAAAGATTGATGAAAAAGGTAAAAAAGCAGATGTATATTTAAAACCCGACCAGGTTTCTCTGGCAATTGGGAAAGGTGGTTACAACATAAAACTGGCTTCAAAATTATCAGGATATGAAATCGATGTATATCGCGATTCAGATACCGATTATGAAGATGTGGATTTACAGGAATTTTCAGATGAAATTGATCAGTGGATTATCGACGAGTTCAAAGCAATTGGTTGCGATACTGCCAAGAGTGTACTTGAAAATCCAATTGAAGATTTGGTAAAACGAACAGATTTGGAAGAAGAAACAATAAACGAAGTAATAAAAATTTTAAGAT
>CAYYQJ010000370.1:0-4062 GCA_964473775.1 uncultured Bacteroidales bacterium
TTTTAAAGTATCTTTGTCAGACATTTTAAGAACTAAAGACCGCGCAGGAAATCAAGTGGTCGGGCTAACCACTCCAATCCCTGGCGCTATAGCCAACATCTTGCCAATTTCAAACGGTATTGCAATCAAACGTCGTAATCTTTCTTAGGTTGTAACGTGGTTCCAACCTCGTCACCTCTATCCTAAAAGGCTCTGCATTTTACTAATTAGCTCAATTACATTAATTACCTTAATCAACCAATGACCAATTTCATAATAAAAAGCTCCGTAGGCCTGTCTGGCGCAGTTAGGGGCGACATATCGGTAGCCAGGTGTGAAGCTCCTGAGTTATTAACAACCAACTTATAATCTAAACAAATTGAGATAAACAAAACTACATTAATTCAGGGCAGCCTATTTGCTTAACGTTTTTTTATAAATATCTCACTAGGATTATTATCAAACTTCAAAATCGTCTAAATTCCTCAATTGTATAATAATATAACTACAGAATTATATAATTTCCAAGCATAATTCCACTAAATCAGCCAGATACACCACCCGACCTTCCCGAGATTACTATAAACCTTCCCGAGATTACTTTCCGCGCACCCGAGACCACTCTCCGTCAACCCGAACCTACTCTCCGCCAAACCAAAACCACTCTCCATAAAACGAAATTCACTCTCAACCAACCCAAAATCACTCCCGACCTAACCGAGACACCTCCCGAAACCTCCAAGCCTTCTCTCAATTTTTCCGAGACACCTCCCGACTCACCCAAGACACCTCCCGACAATCCCGAGAACCTCCCGACAATCCCGAAAAACCTCCCGACAACCCCGAGTTTTCTCTCGACCTACCCGAGATACATTCCACCCCATCAGAGCTACCTCACGACCACCCGAGACAACTCCCGATCAACCCAAGATCACTCCCGACTAACCCGAGATCACTCCCGACACTTCCGAGACGATTCCCGAAGTTCCGAGACGACTCCCGACAAAACCGAGATCATTCCCGGCAACATGCATATGTTAATTAGCCTTATTTTGTGTTTAAAAATGTTAAAATAGAAGACTCATTATACTAAAATATCAAATTAGTATTGGTATTATCCTGAAATATGCCATTTGGTGGAGTGATATTGTAATATTACCTCTGGTAAAATCAATTTTAATAACAAGTTTGCGCTAAAAACATGTTTTAAATCCAATAATTTAATTTTACACCAATTCTAAGTTACCCGGTAAGTCGAAAACAACTTCCATCATCCGTCTTCCAACTTCGGTCTTCCGTCCCCTTCCTACAATTCAAACCACTCCCTCACCTTGTCCATTTCATCAATTTGCTTTTTGTTGTAGCGGAATTCGTTGGTGTGGGCTGAGTAGTCGTAGTCGGCGGCCCATTCTTTGTGGTGGCGTGATAGTTGGTCGATGGCATCAATGGTAAAGATGAGTTCGGCATTCGTCATGGTGGGATGCAGCGACATGCGTATCCAACCGGGCTTTTCGGAGAGGTCGCCATGAGTGATTTTGGAGGTGATGGAACGCGATTTCTGATGACTCACATCCAACAAAAAATGTCCGTAGGTGCCGGCACAGGCGCATCCTCCACGCATCTGTATGCCAAAACGGTCGTTGAGAAGTTTCACTGCAAGATTGTAGTGACAACCTTCGATATAAAAGGAAATTACGCCCAAACGGTGTTTTACGTTATCGGCCAGAATGTGAATGCCGGGGATGTCGGGCAAAACATCGAAAGCGATGGACAACAGCTCTTCTTCGCGTTGCAGCATATTGGCTACACCCATTTTGTTTTTAAGCTGTATGCACAATGCGATACGTATGGCCTGCAGAAATCCGGGGGTGCCACCATCTTCGCGGGCCTCGATGTCGTCGAGATATTTGTATTCGCCCCAGGGATTGGTCCAATCAACAGTGCCACCTCCGGGCTGGTCGGGGGCATGGTTGGGATAGAGGGCTGCATCGAAAACGAGCACTCCGGAACTTCCCGGGCCACCCAAAAACTTGTGAGGAGAGAAAAAGATGGCATCGAGTTTTTCTTCAGGGTCGTCGGGGTGCATGTTGATGTCGCAATAAGGTGCTGAAGCTGCGAAATCAATAAAACAAACTCCGCCATAACGGTGCATGAGTTTTGCCATTTGGTGATAGGGGGTGAACACGCCAGTTACATTAGAACAGGCAGTGAAAGAACCAATTTTGATTTTGCGGTCGGCGTATTTTTTGAGTTCTTTTTCGAGATGATTTAAATCGATGAGGAGGTCTTTGCCCGGTTTGATGAGCACCACATCGGCAGAGGTTTCGTACCAGGAGGTGTGGTTGGAATGATGTTCCATGTGGGTGATAAACACTACGGGACGTTCTGATTCTTTCACACATTTGCTATGAATTATCAATCCACAGGAGCGCATACCCAGGATGCGTTGCAGTTTGTTTATCACAGAGGTCATGCCTGTTCCGGCGGTGATGATTACATCGTTTTTGCCGGCGTTTACATGTTGTTTGATGATTCGCTGTGCCAGATGATAAGAGTTGGTCATGCGGGTGCCTGTTTCGCTGGTTTCGGTGTGGGTGTTGCCAACATAAGGCCCGAATTGTTGCGCCATTCTTCTTTCGATGGGTTTGTATAGCCTGCCACTGGCAATCCAGTCGGCATAAATCATATTAACTGTACCGTAAGGAGTATCGAAAATCTGGTTGTTGCCGATGATGTTGTTTTTGAATGGGGCGAAGTGTTTTTCGAGATTTGTCATTTAGGAGTTGGTTTGAAGTTGGAAGACCGAAGACGGGAGAATTTTACCACGGAGGCACTAAGAACACAAAGAACCACTAAGAATTCTAATAATAACAATTTAGCCATAAAACCATTTAGTAATTTATCCATCATTGCATAATTATTCATCTTTTCCGCCATCTCCTTCATCTGATTTGCCAATCTTTTTCAGGAAGTCTTTTTTGCGTTTTTCGGTAGCGATGATAAAAGCATACTGAGGTTTCTTATCTTCGGCTTTCTGAATGTTTTTATCGCCTTCCATGGCTTTTTTGATGAGGTCGTTGTAGTCTTTGCGGTTTGAGATGGATTGCAGTTTGTTTTGAGCATAGTTGAAGAAGAACCATTGGTCGCCAACTTCGAAATACATGTTCAGTACATTTCCGCTGCGTTTGCGGGCAATTTCTATATAACCTTCCACATACTTGTTTAACTGGTTTTCGCCTGTCATGGCGATGCCTATTTTGCCGTCGGACACAAAAGAACGTGAGGTTGGATTCCATTTAAAGATAATGTCTGAAATAGTTAAAGTGTGGTTGAGTTCGTCTGGTATGCTTTTGAATTTTCCTGAAAGACTCAACTGATTGATGAGGTCGTCGGCTTTTTTAGGTCCGACAATAAATTTCATGGCATTATAAAATTTGTCGGAAGAAGGATCGGCAGGGTCGAGGCCACCGTTGTCCTGTATGGTTTTGGTGAAAATGGCATAAGCATCTTTGTCGAAGAAAAAGTCGAGTAATAAGGACAGATTGAAGTCGGTGGTTCCAGAAGTGATGTTATGATCGACGGTTCCGTAGGTATCTAAAGTAACTCTGCCGAGATTGGTTCCCAGGTTAACTTTACCTTCGCCATACATCTTGCAGTATTTTTTATCCAGAAATACATAGTTTTGTGGTTTGACGTTGGTGGCTGAAGAATCTACCTTTGGTCCTACATAATAGCGTTGGGCTCCTTTGTCGTAAGTTAAGAAACCTGTGGCTGATATCACATCGGAGTCGTTGTAACGCTTTTTTTAATTGATAAATGCGGGATACACTAAAGTGGAATCGTCGCCAATAAATAATCCTAAGCCAAGCACATCGCCTGTGGACCCATTGATATAGGAGCGTGGTTTGTCGTCGACAGGTATGGCAATTTCTTTTGGATCGATATCAGCCGAAAAGCGAAGCCAGTTGCGTTTCAGTGTGTCGCAATCGTGTTTTATGCGAGTGCCTCCATCGAAATTGAGGAATTCTTTCTCGGCAAACATATAGGCTTTGCCATAAAAATCGAAGAATGGACTCAAAGCAA
>CAYYQJ010000371.1:0-4057 GCA_964473775.1 uncultured Bacteroidales bacterium
TTCCGATCTTTGCCCCAACGGAAAAATAAAAAAGCAGTATTGTGTACATTTTCAGCACCTAATTTTAAAATAAAAACAGCTTTGGTGGATTGTACACGCCACACAAATTTATCGGGATTCATTTTCTTCTTTTTGGGAACTTTTTTTTGTGCAGCCTCATTATTTTCGGCTTCTGACACCGTATTTTCATAAGGTTCAACATAAATGGCCACTTCTACAATATTGGCTTTTTTTGGTTTGCCGGGACGATGAGTAGTACCCGGAACGCGGCATTCCACATAATATTCGCCAAATCTTCTCGGAGTTATTAAAGGCACACAATCCTCCTTAATACATTCTTTCATCCGTTTGCGTTTTTCAACAGGATCGGCCAATTTTAAAGTGATTCTGTCGGCCGAATCTAACTTCACACTTGAATTCATTAAATTCAACATAGGGCGAAATTTTTGACCAAAGGAATTCTTTGCAGTTTTCATTTGGGCGGTGGTTAACTGGGTTTTGGTACTTCTAACGCTATGCAAATCCCATATTCCAGGATTAGATGGATCGCCGCTAATCAGAGATTTTACGTAATTTGTAATGTAACTTAAATCATCAGGAGTCAATCCTAATTCAATACCTCTGGGCTCTGTTGCACCTTCTCTGACTTTGCATAAATATTCTCTGATTAGAACAACATAAATAATAAACTCTTTTATTCTTGTTGGAATTCGTCCTCTACTCATTTTGCTTAATTTTTTGTAGTTAATACTTTATTTTAATAATTTGCGATTTGATTGTCATTTATAATTAATTGACTATTTAAACTTTACACAGTGATTTTCACAATCTGCACTACCATGCTACAACGAATCATAAGGTTCTGAAAACTTTTCAGAAGCTTTTGAAATCTTTTCAGAAGTTCATCAAATACTTTCACAAAGTTATGATTTTTTTTCAAAAGCTTATGAAAATCTTTCATAATTTCATTAAAAACTTTCGTAAGCTTATCAAAACTATTCATAACGTTATGAAAACTTATTACCACACTATGAAAACATTGGAGATGTAAATTCAATTGTTCAGCATGCCTTTTACGAATCAGGAAATCCTTATCCAAACTTCGCCCATTCATCACAAAAAATGTGATCATGAAATAAAAAAAATGCAATATCAAAAAATTTTCTATAAGCATGATTTCATAAAAAATATTAGTTCTAAAATCAGGATACAAATGTACGGAAATTTAGAGGAATGTGCAAATATTTTTTTTTAGTAATGATTGTATGGTTTGGTGGTTATATTGTTTGATGGCTATATTGTTAGATGGTTTTATTTAAAAATGGTTTGATTGTTTGATGGTTTGATGGCTGAATGGTTATTTTGTGATAAATTGAGTTTCATAACCACCAGGTTTCAGCCTGGGTTTAAATATTCTGACATTTTCATTAGCCGTAGGCTTCAGTATAGATTTAAATATTGGGACATTTTCATTAGCCGTAGGCTTTAGCCTAGATTTAAATATTCGGACATTTTCATTAGCCGTAGGCTTTAGCCTAGATTTAAATATTGGGACATTTTCATTAGCCGTAGGCTTTAGCCTACGGTTTAATATGCATATAACAAAGGCTTTAGCCAAAAATAGTTAATGTTTTGGCTGAAGCCGATTTTCAGATTTTACTTTATCCGTAAGCTAAAGCATAAGGCTAATCAACATCATTTTTCAACAATTTTCACCTAAAAACAAAACAATTTAAATATTTTTTGCCATTTATTCAACAAAAATTTGTATTTTTGAACCTTAATAAATCATTTTAATTATGAAAGCACTTTTACAAAAAATTCTGTCAGCAGTTATTTTGTTAACTGTTGTTTCTTTTGCGGCAAACGCTCAAAACTGGTCGGCAAAAATGGAGGCGGCAAAAGCTTTCATCGAAAACAAGGGGCAGTTTCCTGTTCAAAACAAAGATATGATTAAAACGGCTGAGGTGCTGTATGCTTTAGACAATGGGCAGCAGGTAATTTATTTTAAATCGGGTGGAATTGTTTATGCCTTCAACAAAAAAACACCCAAAGTAAAAGAAGCCGACGATGTGGAAGCTTCCGATAGTTTTGAGCGCGAAGAAAATGAGAGAGAAGAAAATGCCATGATTACCACCACTGATATTGTAAGTATGAATTGGGAAGGCGCAAACCCTGATGTAAAAATTATTACCGAAGAAGCTACTCAGGATTATTACAGTTATTCTTATTACGATTCGTTTGGAAAAGTACAGAACATCAATCATATAAAAGGTTTCAAAAAAATTATTTATCAGGATTTGTATCCCGGCATCGATGTAGTATATGAGCTGCATCCTGTGGATGGAATAGAATATTCTTTGGTGGTGCATCCCGGTGCAGATGTTGCTAAGGTAAAAATCCATTATTCGCACAATGCCGAAATTAAACCCAATGGCGATATACATATCAACACCCGCTTTGGCGATATCATTGAACATGCACCCAAAGCTTTTTATAACGAAGATAATAATGCCATCATCAGTTCTGTTTTCTCGAAAAAAGACAATCTGATTTCCTTCAATCTTGCTAACTATAATGCAGCAAAAACATTGATTATAGATCCCTGGGTACAAACCCCTACCCTACCCAACTCAAACGGTGTTTGGGAATGTGAACATGATAACGCGGGGAATGTGTATATGATTGGTGGCGATATGCCGTTGAAATTATTAAAATACAATGCCCTGGGAGTATTGAAATGGACTTATATTACTCCTTTTGATACTGCCAGCGTCTGGCTTGGTGTTTTTGCTACTGATCCTGATGGTAATAGTTATGTTACAAATGGTTCAAATGCAGCTTTACAAAAAATTGATAGTTCAGGTGGATTGATTTGGAATTATTCTGCTCCAATGTTTAGTATGAATGAATACTGGGATATTGCATTTAACTGCGATCAAACGAGAATGTTTATTGGCGGAACAACAGGATCAATGACAAACTTAGTTGGCTCAGTATTTGCTATTGATATAAACAATGGAAGCATTATCGACAATGCTATTGTAGGTTATGGAAGTATGTATCCTGCACCAATAACAATTCAAGAGGTTCGTTCACTTACTTCATCCGGAAATGGAAATTATTATTTTCTTACCTTGGATTCTATAGGCATGATAGCACAGACATTCCCATTAAGTACAAACTACTTATTATACAAAACAGGCACTGGATATGCTTTGGATTATAAATGCGAAAATTTCAGACCCAATAATGGAAATTGTGGCATAAAGGCAATTAAGGCAAATAACAGTTTTGTGTATTCAATGAATGGAGTAATCGTTGAAAAGCGTTCGCTTGTTGATTTATCAGTAATAACAACTGCTTCAATTCCAGGCGGCATTTCAATAAACAATTCATACAACAGGAAAAAGCTTGGAAATGCAGGCATTGATCTTGATAATTGCGGCAATGTGTATGTGGGTTCGGGCGACAGGGTGGTGAAGTATGATGCCAATCTGAATTTCATTAGTTCTGTATCTCTTCCATTTCATGTGTATGATGTTTCCGTTAGTACCAATGGAAATGTGATTGTTTGCGGTGCAACAGGTGATATGAGTTCTTCGAGCCGGACAGGCTATCTTCAATCCGTCAATTTTACTGCCTGTGTGCCAGCCATACCTGTTTGTTGCGATTTGGGAGTTTATCCAACGGGAACAATTTGTTCAAATACTCCGATAAATATGCAAGCCTCATCAACCGGAGGAACATGGAGCGGAACAGGTATCACTGATGCCATTAATGGAATTTTTGACCCGACAGTTTCCGGAGTTGGAACATTTACGATTACTTATACCTTAAGCTGTGGAAGTGTTTCCTTCCCGATTACCGTTGGTTCATTAGCCACAATAAGCGTTTGTCCTGATCAGAATATTTGTCCCGGAGGCAGTGCACAGCTTAGTGCTTCGGGTGGATCTACTTATTCGTGGGCACCTGCCACCGGACTTAATTCAACCACTATTAGCAATCCAATAGATCGGAAGAGCACACGTCTGAACTCCAGTCACCTGAAGCTATC
>CAYYQJ010000372.1:0-3706 GCA_964473775.1 uncultured Bacteroidales bacterium
TACGAATAATAATGAATCTGTTATCCAAAATCCAAGTCATATTTATTCTGATACCGGAAGCTATCAAATCATTCTGGTGGTTTCGAACGGGCATAATTGTTTTGATACGGCAAGCCGCAACATCTATATTTTACCTCAGTTTGCATTCTGGCTGCCCAATTCGTTTACACCTGATCATAATGCTACCAACAATACTTTTTATGGCAAGGGTATGGGGTTCCAAAAAGAAAATTTCGAGATGTATGTGTATGACCGCTGGGGCAAACAGATGTTTTCGAAAACAGGTTACGACGAAACCGGTTGGGACGGAACCTATATGAACCGAGGCAAGAAATGCGAAATGGGTGTGTATAATTATCTGATAAAGATAACCGAAAACAACGGCATCAAGCATATTTATAAGGGGAGCATTATCCTGATTTTATAGTTTGGAAATTCCCGTTAGGAAACATTTGATTAGAATTTCAGTGGGAAGTTTGTTCTGGTATTGAAATTTATTTCCAACGGTAAGCAGTAATTGTATTAATTTTGTTGACGAAATGGATTGCTAAAATCTGTTGCGAATGCGTTTTGCCTGAATCGACCGGGCATGAAAGCATAAATTAATAGAAAATAATTATCAGACATCAGCATAAAGAATGGAAAAAGAAAAATCGCCTTTAGTAGAGAAAGCCATAAGTTTATTTAATACCAATCTGAATTGTGCCCAATCTGTGCTGACGGTTTATGCGGATATTTTGCAAATTGATACTAAATTTGCCATGAGTGTTACCGCAGGTTTTGGCAGCGGAATGGGCAGGTTGCAAGCAACTTGTGGGGCTGTTACCGGAGCTTTTATGGCATTAAGCATTTATAATAGTAATAAATACTCTGATAATGGCGATGCCAAAGAACATACCTATGAAATGATTCAGGATTTTAATAGAATGTTTTTAGAAAAGCATCATGCTACCGATTGCAAGGCTTTATTACAAGTTGATTTACTCACAGAAGAAGGGGAAATGCAATATCATATTGACAAGCTTTCGGAAAATGTTTGTGAAGTTTGTATTGCCGATGCCATTAACCTAATCAATAAATTGATTGAAAAATAAATTCATTTCCGGGAAACTGATATCCTGCAAATCTATCATAACCTTATCATCATCCGAATCATTAAAAAAAAAATAAATAAAATATGAAGACTCTTAAAATGTTCTTGTTTCTTACCATGGCTATTACTTTTAGCACTCAGGTTTATTCTCAAAAAGATAAATGCAAGTTTGATGTGGAAAAAAAGGATGCTTTCAGTGGTGTGGAATACAAATCAGTGAAAATAGAAGTGATGGCCACTCACGAAAAAGCCAACAACCGTTATACCTGGGAATTTGTTAAAAACGATTCGGTTTTCACTTTGACCATTTCGCGTAATTTCCCTTCGCGATTGACAGATAAACTTCCGCAAGGCGAAGAAATTCTTTTTAAATTGGCTGGTGGCAGCATCATTCATTTATTGATTGCCGAAGAAACCACTCCTGGATTAAATTCAACAGGCACAGGAGTATCTACCTCGTATAAAATTCCTATAAAAATATCTAAGGATGATTTGAAAAAACTATCCGAAAAAGCCATCACCAACCTGAAATTTGCCGTGGGAAAACTGGATGTGCAGGGCGAATTGGCAAAGGAAGAAGCTGAGAAAATCATGCAGGTGTGTAAATGCCTGTTGAAATAAAGAGCTGATTTTATTTTTATAATGTCATTCTGCATTGTAATTGATTTGTCGTAAATTTGCAGTATGAAACCACTCAAAAGGATTTTCTTAATTCATCTTATTATAGTTGGGTTGCTGTTTTCAACTCAATTGTGGGCGCAGTATAGTTTTTCGCCTTCAAAAGTGATAGATAAATATCAGAATTTTAACCGACTTTCGTACGATAGTATCCATATTGCCAACAATACGGCCGATACCTTGCATCTGCGATGGGAGTTGATTCAATACGACACGGTGGGAGGCAGTTATTTCGATTTTTGTTCTTCAGGTGTTTGCTTTATCGGATTTCCGGGGTCAGGGAGTTTTCCTGACATTGTGCCTTATGGTTATGGATATTCGGGGGCACATTTTTGGACGGGCAATGTGGCTGTAACATGTACCGCCAAAATATGGGTGTATCCCGATGGCAATTTTGCAGCAGGCGATACGCTTACCTACATTTTGCATGCAACCGACCCCAACGGAATTGAAAACTCTGAGGAAACCGATAATACGATAAGTGTGTTTCTGAACAGCGCAACAGGCAAAATAGTGGTGAATTTTAATAGCAATATTTTAAAAGAATACCACCTGAGGTGTTATAACATTTCAGGAGAAGAAGTTTTTGCAACTACTTCCACAAAAAGCTGTTTGGAAATTTCTACCAATGGTTTTGCAAAAGGGATTTACTTTTTTCATATCGCTACAGGCAATAAAAACTTCATAAAAAAGTTTGTTTATTAAGATAGCCATTTAGCCATATAACAATCTAGCAGTATAGCCATATAACAATTTAATATCCATCCTCTTTTTTGAATAATAATTACCGATATGTTCAAAAGCCAGTTTCCTACCCGCAGTTTTTATTTTGTTTTATTGCTTATGGCAATGATGGTGGCTTGCAAAACCCCCGGGAAAACAAATAAACACAAGGCAGTTGCGGCAAAACATACGGTTAAAAAAAATCCTGTAAAAAAGAATACGGTACCCGAGAAAACCGATTTCTATTCCATTTACTCCAAAAAACTGGGTGTAAAACTGAAAGGCACCGAAAACAAAAAGCTGATCGAAACCATGACCTCATGGCTGGGCGTTCCTTATAAATATGGGGGCGACAACAAGGCCGGCTGCGATTGTTCGGGGCTGGTGAAATCTATTTTTAAGGAGGTTTATAACAAAGATTTGTTTCGCAGCGCCATGGACCAAATGAAAAATGTGAGGGTGATTACCCGCAGCGAATTGGCTATTGGCGATTTGGTGTTCTTTAAAATAAAGGGCAACAATGTTTCGCACGTAGGGATTTATATAGGCGAAAGCAAATTTATGCATGCCTCAAGTAAAAGAGGAGTGGTGGTTAACAGTTTGGATGAGGAATATTATAAGAAATATTTTTTTGCCGGAGGAAGGGTGGCGGTGAATTGAGGAAGCCGGAAGTTGGAAGACCGTAGATGGAAGACGGAAGTTGGAAGACCGAAGTCGGAAGACGGAAGACCGAAGACGGAAGACGGAAGTCGGAAGACCGAAGATGGAAGTTGAAAGATGGAAGGATATCCCTGTTTATGTGCGTATTGCAAACGCCCTTTTATAACATTTCTTGTAAATTCAAAATATGGAATCCATTGGTTGCTTTGTAGAAACATGCCGTGTAGTGTATCTTCCTAATGTCCGAAAATAGTTTCCATAATGCAAAAAATGGAATACCATTATGCGAATTGACTCATTGTTGATGCTTTTCTGGAAATAAAATATGAGTAATTTTATAAACCAAAATTTATTAAATACTAGATTTAGATGTAGATGCCTCTTCCTTAAATTAGGGAAGTGCCATTCTCAACTGTAAATACCACCTGTGTAAATTACACTACTGCCATATACATTTGTAGATGCCACCTGTGTAAATTACACTAGTGCCATATACGTTTGTAGATGCCACCTGTGTAAATTACACTAGTGCCATATACGTTTGTAGATGCC
>CAYYQJ010000372.1:3806-4048 GCA_964473775.1 uncultured Bacteroidales bacterium
ACTTGTATAAATTACACAATAGCCATCTGCAGTTGCACCCCACTTTTCCCCTGCGAAAAGAAGTGCCATCTACATTTATATATGCCTATTCCCCTGCGAAAGGAAGTGCCATCTACATTTGTATATGCCTATTCCTCTGCAAAGGGAAGTGCCATCTACATTTGTATATGCCTATTCCCCTGCGAAAGGAAGTGCCATCTACATTTGTATATGCCTATTCCCCTGCGAAGGGAAGTGCCATC
>CAYYQJ010000373.1:0-4019 GCA_964473775.1 uncultured Bacteroidales bacterium
TGTTCTTTTTGCAATTTCAGGTCAAGTTTCAGTAAATCCTAATTATAGGGAATACTTAGAGGTTTCTTTGATTTCAACACTTCAGACAAATAAATGTTACCATATTATTATGCATGTAAGTTTAGCTGATAATTGCCAATACTCAAGCAGTGATATCAGTTGTTATTTTTCAGATACTATTGTGAAAAATGTAAATTATAATACGCATTTACCGTTTGAACCTCAATTTACTTACAAGGGCGTATGTCCGGATACTGCAAGCTGGACTTTAATTGAAGGAGATATTATAGCCAACGGAGGTGAGAATTATTTAATTGTTGGTAACTTTGATGATGCTTCCTTGACAAATACCATATTGGTAAATACTTATGCTTTAGTTGATGAAGTTGCATTATATATTGATGATGTAAGCCTAGTAGAAACTGACCTTTCTGTAATCATACCGCATGATACGATAGTGAGTCCCGGAGATAGTATTTATATTGGAGGGCAAACAGAAATTGGGCTGGATGATAATTGTATATGGTATGAGGATGGTGTACCTATTGATACAATTGCTGGTATGTGGGTGAAGCCTGATAAAAATACTACTTACATTTTAGTGCAGGATGTTTGTGGGGAAATACATTATGATACAATAAATGTAATAATATCTGGAATTGGAGTGGAGCAATATTCTACACTAAATAATTGGATTAAAGTTTATCCTAATCCTGCACAAGATGAGTTTTATATTGAGTATAGTGGTGATGATGTTTCAAAAGAAATAGAGTTGGAGCTTTATAATATTTATGGAGCATTAATCAAAGAAGTTCAAGTCAGTAATAAAAATAAGTTTACTGTTAGCACAACGGATGTACCTTCAGGTATATATTATTATCGAGTAAGGCTTGGAAATAATGTTGTGGGGAAGGATAAGATTGTGATAATGAAATAGGATTTTGGACAAACGGATTACAAATCCGTTCGAGCGTGTTTTAAAAAAGGCTGCCTTATGGTTGGGGCAGTCTTTTTTACGATATTGATAGAGGAACCAAAGGAATGCAATTCTTCGTGGCCGCGAACTCAATGGCGAACCCCGTGATTTAAATTTCTGATTCATTTCTTGTCACTAAAAGTTATCATTCAAATTCCTTAAACAAATTATTATCGTGATTTGATTATTCCATTATTTTGAATTGCCTGAACAAGGGTATTTTGCTTAAAAATTTACTTCTTACTAAAAATAAATTTTCACAAAATTGCGCTTTGTGTCAAAATAAGTTATTTATTTGTAGCTTCAAAAATAATAAAAGATGCTCGAAAAAACCATGAAAGAAACACCAATTGATTTTGACGTTGTTAAACAAAAATTAGCTGAAAGCAACATTCCCAATATTGGCAAAGCTACCATACGCGAAATTAAAAAACTCATTAACGAGATAGAAAAACAAACAGGAAAGAAATTTATTCGCATGGAAATGGGCGTTCCGGGATTGCCCGCCGCCGAAGTGGGTATCAATGCCGAAATAGCCGCTCTGAAAAATGGCTGTGCTGCCATTTATCCCGAAATAGATGGTTTGCCTGAACTCAAATCAGAAATGACACGTTTCGTAAAGTTGTTTCTTGATGTGGAAGTTTTCCCTGAAAACTGTTTACCAACCGTAGGTTCCATGCAAGGCAGCTATGCAGCGTTTATGACAGTAAACCGCATGTACAAAGAAAAAGATACTACCCTTTTCCTCGACCCATGTTTTCCGGTTCATAAACAACAACATGCAATCATAGGCACCAAATTCGAAGCTTTTGATGTTTACGATTATCGTGGAGAGAAACTGAGAGACAAACTGGAATCATACCTCAGTAAAGGCAACATTGCCAACATGATTTATTCCAATCCCAACAATCCTTCCTGGATTTGTTTCACCGATAAAGAACTTCGTATCATTGCTGAAATGGCAAACAAATACAATGTGGTGGTGATGGAAGATCTGGCATACTTTGGAATGGATTTCCGTAAGGATTATTCAAAACCCGGAGTAGCACCACATCAGCCAACCGTTGCTAAATATACTGATAATTATATTCTTTTCGTCTCCAGCTCCAAGGCATTCAGCTATGCCGGTCAGCGAATCGGAATGATGGTGATTTCGCCAAAATTATATACCACTCAGGCGCCTGACCTGAAAAGATTTTACAACTCAGATATCTTTGGCAGGGCCATGGTTTTCGGAACAATATATTCTTTAAGTGCCGGAACTTCTCACAGCACACAGTATGCATTGGCTGCCATATTAAAAGCTGCCAATGATGGTGAGTTTAATTTTGTTCATGATGTAAAAGAATATGGCGAAAAAGCCAAAATCATGAAAAAAATGTTTCTGGATAATGGCTTCAATATAGTATATGACAGAGATGAAAACGAACCACTTGCAGATGGTTTTTACTTCACCTTTTCCTACCCTGGTTTAACAGGTGAGCAACTGCTGGAAGAACTCATTTATTATGGCATCAGTGCCATTTCTTTGGCTATAACCGGTAGCAGCCGTATTGAAGGTATGCGTGCCTGTGTATCATTGGTTAGCAGAGAACAATTCCCCGATTTGGAATATCGTTTGAAAAAATTTAATGAAAATCATAAAGGAATCTAATCAATAATACTAATTTCGCCCCTCAAAAATCAAATCACGAATTATAAATCATAAATCCCAAATCATAAATATAAAATGGCTAAACTAAAAGGGGCAATAGTAATCGATATTGAGCGCTGTAAAGGATGCGAAGTATGCATTGATGCCTGCCCGGAAACCGTTATTGCAATGAACAAAAATGTAAACTCTAAAGGATATCATTATGCCATGGTGGTGAATGAGAATTGTACAGGTTGCACCAATTGCGCTGTAATTTGTCCTGATGGAGTTATCACCGTCTACAGAATGAAGGTAGCGACAGAAGTTTAATATTAAAAAATTAAAGATAAGATTAATGAAAGAACTTAGATTAATGAAAGGCAACGAAGCCATAGCCGAAGCTGCTATTCGTGCCGGTGCCGATGGATACTTTGGATATCCCATTACTCCGCAATCCGAGATACTTGAGTATTTAATGGCTGAAAGGCCTTACGAAACCACAGGAATGGTAGTGCTGCAAGCCGAAAGCGAAGTGGCTGCTATTAATATGGTTTACGGAGGTGCTTGCTGCGGAAAAAAAGTCTGGACCTCTTCTTCCAGTCCGGGAATCAGTTTAAAACAAGAAGGAATATCTTACATGGCCGGCGCAGAATTGCCTGGTCTTATTGTAAATGTGGTTAGAGGTGGTCCAGGATTAGGAACCATTCAACCTTCACAATCCGATTATTTTCAATCAACCAAAGGTGGTGGACATGGCGATTATCATTTGCTTGTATTAGCACCATCTTCGGTGCAGGAAATGGCCGATTTTGTTCCACTTGGATTCGAACTTGCTTTTAAATATCGTAATCCTGTGATGATACTTACTGATGGTGTTATCGGACAAATGATGGAAAAAGTAGAACTTCCTGTTCATGTACCACGTTGGACTGCAGAAGAAATTAAGAAAATATCACCTTGGGCTACTGTAGGAAAAACTCCTGACAGAGAAAGAAATATTATTACATCTTTGTATTTGGATTCGGCCATTCAGGAAAAACACGTTCGTTGTTTGGAAGCGAAATACAATGAAATGGAAGCCAATGAAGTTCGTTTCGAAAAATTCAATTGCGATGATGCAGAATATTTAATCGTAGCTTTTGGCTCCAGTGCACGTATCTGTCAAAAATCAATAGAAATAGCAAGAGCAAAAGGAATTAAAGTTGGTTTACTCAGACTAATCACCCTTTTCCCATTCCCAAAAATACCTATAGCCGAAATGGCCAATCAGGTAAAAGGAATTCTTACTGTGGAAATGAATCTCGGACAAATGGTTGAAGACGTTCGTCTGGCTGTAAACGGAAAAGTACCCGTTGAAGATCGGAAGAGCGTCGTGTAGGGAAAGAGTGTTCAGAGCCGGGTAGTACTTGG
>CAYYQJ010000374.1:0-4007 GCA_964473775.1 uncultured Bacteroidales bacterium
AAGGCAAGAGAGCCTTTCAGGATAAACGGAACGAGGTAGAACCTCGTTCCAACTGAGAACCTCGTTTCAACTGGGAAAAGGGAATGGTATTTGGTGATAAATATACCTTTAATTAATCTTTACTCCGTTTGTGGTAGTAATCAAAAAAGCGAGCAGTGTAAGAATATTTATTTACTTTTGCCTTTGTTTGCTTATGTGCGTTTGTATGTTAATAGTTGCTTTATGTGACATAAAAAGTAATAAATACACTGTAAAAACATAAATGATTATTGGTGTTTTTTTATATTAACCCGGTGTGAAAATTAATTTTATGGACAATAGTTTTAAAGGGTTTAAGCATTATTCGTTAAGTGTAAAAGGTTCATTAATTGTTTTACTTTTATTAGTGGTTATGAATCTTTCGTGCAACAGAAGCATCACATCCGATATTTATACCAATAAATATGCTGAAGCGTTTTTATCAGCCAGGAATCGAGCCAATGCATGTAGCAAGATTTACAAAGATAACTTTGTGAAGATACAGCAATTAATCTTTTAATTAAGTTAGATTCTTATGGTGGGAATGGATTGTTTTTGCTACTTAATATCTAAGTCCTAGCCAATCAGAACAAAGGTGATTATTTTTAGCAAAGTGATTTAAGAATTTTAGATATCTATAATAAACAGGGTAATGAGTAAAAATAGTAGGGACAACATAATTGACAATACTGTTGACATCAGCGAGGCTGAAGATGAAAAGAAGAGAAAGCAATTTCGCAGTATGTTTATTGCTTTTTTAATTACAAGCCCTTTGGTGGTACTTTTCTATTTTTCATGTACAAGATCAAAAAAAGAAACCCCTTATAGCGACCAACCCATAAATCCTGTGATTGAAAAACGGATTGATTCTATAGTTTCTTTGGCACAACATCTTTCTATTATCAATCCCGATTCTTGCGAAATGCTTCTCAATTATTCGCTTCGTTATCAGGATTCGATGAAGAGTACCCAACGAAAATTAAACACCTATATGGAACTTGTGGAACTATACCAGTATCGCAAGCCGAATAATCTGAAAGCACTATACAATCTTGAAAAAGCCATGGAACTATTTATTGCCTATCCAGGACATTATGCTACAGATCCTTATTTGTTTATTGATATAGGCAACGTGTTTTTTCAATTTCATTTATATGACCAATCTATCAAATTCTATGATATTTCGTTTAATATAGGTAAACAAAATAATCTTTGGCATCCACAGTCGCTTGCACTTGAAAACACTGGCTTAGTGTATCAAAATCAACAACAATACCATAAAGCCATGCAGTTTTTTGTGTTAGCGAATCAGCATATTATGGATAGAGAAGATATAATGCAAGCGGGATGCTATAATTCTATAGCCAAAAACTTAGTGTTTTGCAATAGTCTCTTGTATGTTAAAGGCATTGCCGTAAAAAGTTTGTCGGTTTTGGACATTTACTATAATAAACGTTTGAGAACTGCAGAAAGCAAAAAAGGCGTTGATTATTCCATTTGGCATGAACTCAAATCGGAAGCACATACAAATTTAGGGTTGTATTTTAATTTGTTGCATCGGTATGACAGCTCTGATTATCATTTCAGACAAGCAGCAAATTATGCCTGCAAATCCAGTTCCATGGAGTTGAAAGCCAATATGTTTTTAAACATGGCTATGTATTTTAGCATGGACAATTTGCAAGCGAGTATCCATAATGCCGATACAGCAATGCAATTAGTGTCTCAGCTACACGACCTGTATTTGTATAAAACTTTTTGCGATTCGCTTGCTTCTACTTTTGGAAAAAGACATATCGCGAAGCTTGAAACCAGATATAAGTTGCTCGCAAGTCAGTTACACGACAGCATCATGAAACAAAAGGCTTCTGAAGCATTTGTAAAAAGTCAAATACTTATTTCCTCAGTGGCATCTGAACAGGCGATTCAGGATTTGAATATCAAAAAGATGATTCAGCAAGAAACCATCAAGGAGAAAAACATGCTGATTTATGGTATTTCTGCTTTTTTGCTTATTATTTTAATCTTTTTGTACGCTGTTTATTCGAGAAATAGGAAATTGCGGGATGCGCATAAAGCAATGGTACAACAAATAAAACTATCGTTTAAGAAAGATGATGCGCTTTATAAAAAAACCAATATCCCCGCCGAGGTTCATGATGATTTGAGCCTTGCCCTCGAAAAATTGATGTTGAACGAAAAACCATTCCTAAATCCAGAACTCACATTTTACGATTTGGTTGCGAAATTAAATACCAATCAAACCTATTTGTCGAAAGTGATTAACGATAAGTATCACTGCAATTTTCATCAATATATTAATCAGTTTCGCATCAATGAATCGTGCAGAATGTTGGCAGATCCGGCAAACAAAGACGAAAACATAGATGCGATTATTGACGGTTGTGGATTTAGTACACGTTCTACATTTTATATAGCCTTTAAAAAGCAGGTTGGGATGAACCCTTCTGTTTATCAGAGAATTAATCTAGAATCAAGTACTACATCAGACAATAAGGCAGTGTAGTTAAAACACAATAGTGTAAGGGGTATTTTAGTTTTATTTTAGTTTTTGTACATCAACAATGCTGTTGTTTCAGATGCATCAAATATGTAGAATAGGGAGATAATGATATCATTGCATAATGGCATCATTGTATCATTCAAAAAAGCTAAATTTTGTACGTTTTTATTTCCATATCTGCACGATTTTTTGAAAATTGTTCATTTGTTTTAATCAAACCTTGTCTCTTCTTTTTTTTTTTTGAAAAAAGATTTTTTCTTTACCACAGGACTTCATTCAATGCAGATAAGATAGGAACCCCATACACATCAAGTCTATAACATCATTTAATTACTCTCATTGGCATTATTTCGGATGCTTACGCCTAACTATTATTTGTCTGAAAACATACAATTGTTTGTTTTCGGACAAAAATAGCGCAATTTGATTATAGTTTTGTTCCTTGAAACAAGCACGGTGGAATATACATACCACTTTAAAAAAACAAACTTGACCCATTCAAGCATCTTATAGTGGGACCTTTCTAGACAAGGTAGTTGTTTGGGGCGTTATCCGAAAAGCCATTATAGTAGGAAATTATCAATACTTTATTTCTATGAAAAAACAGTTTGCAATATTAATTTTAATGCTTTTGCTTTTTGGCACAAACCTAGGTTTGAAAGCACAATCCAATGTCCTGCCAAAGGTTACAGGATTTGATGCCAATTTGATTGCAGATGGGGGTGGTTTAAATCAGCCCTTGACTTATACACGCATGGCACAGGGACCAAGCTATGGTGCGAAACAAACTACCCCGCCCATTCTGCCTTATTGTACACCATCTCCATCACTTAATGATTGTGGCAGTTATGGTGAATATATGTCGAATGTAGCAACAAGCGGGTGTTTAATCAATTTTACCAATACCACTGATTGCGCCGCTACCTCCTACACGAATTACTCGGGCAGCAAATCATGTTCACAAGCTCGAGGAGGGATAGTGATTATGACTTTTACCTCTACTGGATATGAATTTAATTATGCGGTATGGATAGATTTTAATGACGATGGCGATTTTGCTGATGTCGGCGAGCAAGTTATTTCCATAGGTAATCCAAATTATTTTTATACACTTACTGCCAACTTCACCCTTCCTGTTGGCGCGACATTGGGTGCCCACAGAATGCGCGTAGTGGGTGAGGATGCATATTATGATAGTCCAAGCGATCCGTGTGCAACATTAGAATATGGCGAAACAGAAGATTACAGCATTACAGTTACAGCACCCACAGCCACCATTCCAATTGTGTTGACAACTGACATATCTCAAATAGGAGGTGTACAAGCATCCTCAGGGGGCTTTGTTACCAATAATGGAAATTCAACGGTTACTGCCCGTGGGGTATGTTGGAACACATCGGCGACACCCACAATTGGAAATAGATCGGAAGAGCACACGTCTGAACTCCAGTCACCTGAAGCTATC
>CAYYQJ010000375.1:0-4002 GCA_964473775.1 uncultured Bacteroidales bacterium
AGATAGCTTCAGGTGACTGGAGTTCAGACGTGTGCTCTTCCGATCTGATGCCCAATGCGGCTGCCTTTTTCCAGTCGCTGCACGAATTCTGACCCTTACGCAACATTTCGTAAACGATGCCGCGATTCAGAAAAGCGTATCCATAATTAGGATTCAATTCAATGGCTTTGGTATAATCGGCCAATGCACCCTCATAATCTTTGAGTTTATATTTGGCATTGCCACGATTGTTATAGGCATAAGCATAACCGGGGTTCAGCTTAATGGCTTCCGAAAAATCGGCAATGGCTTTGTCGAAATCTCCATTATCAAAATAAGCACTCCCGCGGTTGTTATAAGCCAACACATAATCGGGTTTGATGGTAATGGATAAGGTATATTCGGCTATGGCTTCCTTTATTTTATTCAGCTTCTTTAATACGCTGCCCAGATTGTTATGTGTAAAAGCCATATTCGGATTTAATTTATTAGCCATTACATAATCGGCCTGAGCATCTTCCGGTTTTTCCATCATCAGCCTGGCGCTGCCTCTGTCGTTGTAGGCATAAGCATAATCAGATTTAACTCTGATAGCCGATGTGAAATCTTTGATGGCTTTTTCGTAATTCTTCTTCTGAAAATTCAACACCCCACGATAATAATAGGCCTGTGCATAATTAGAATCGGCCTGAAGACTTATAGAGAAATCAGCAAAAGCATCATCCGCCAGATTTCGCTCGAACTTCGATTTACCACGACCAAAATAAGCCTTTGCCGAAGGTTTTAGTTTGATAGATGCGGTAAAATCTGTTTCGGCGCCTGCAAAATCACCGGTTTCCATTTTAACAGAACCTCTGTTGAAAAATGCTTTCTCGAAGTTATCTTTCAAATCGATAGCAGCATTAAATTTGGCCAGAGCTTCTGAGTATTGTTTGGCTTCAAAAAACTTCACACCTTCATTGTATAGTTTTTCTGCTTGCTGATCGTCAGCCTTAAAAGTTGTATCAGTAGCATTGTTTTGTGAAAACAATACATAACTGAATGTAAAAATCAACGAAAATAAAATAAGTCGTTTCATGGGTTTGCAAATTATTAATTAATGCAAAAATAAAGGAACAAATTCAAAAACCGAAGAAAAAAGATAAAAAATCAGAAATAATAATCAATCAGGAAGAAAATAAGAAAGATTAAACTCGAAAAGCCATTCAGGGTAAAGAATGCCAGATTCACCTTGCTCAGGTCGCTTGGTTTAACAATCAGATGCTGATAAATGATTAAGAATATAAATATTGCAGCGCCCACCCAGTAAAATACACCCCCTGAATAAAGCATGCCGGCATAAACAATAAACCCTGCCGAAAAGAGGTGGACAATAGCAGAAATGATTAATGATTTCTTTATTCCGAAATAAGCAGGAATTGATTTTAAATTTTGTTCTCTGTCGAAGGATATGTCGTTTAAAGCGTATATAATATCGAAACCTGCCACCCAAAAAAGCACCGCAAATGATAGCAATAGAGGCAACAAATTGAATACCCCTGTTACGGAAAGATAAGCCCCAATGGGTGCCAGCGAAAGTCCGATGCCCAGCACAAAATGACACAGAAAGGTAAATCGTTTGGTAAAACTATACACCATGACGGTTACCAGAGCCACAGGCGAAAGATAGAAACACAGTGGGTTGATTAAATAAGTGCAGGCGATAAACAAACCCATATTGACAGCAAGAAAAATGATGGCATTTCTGGGACTTACTTTTCCTGAAGGAATCTCGCGGCTTTGTGTCCGTGGATTCTTTTCATCATATTTCCTATCAACAATACGATTGAAACTCATGGCTGAATTTCTGGCAAAAACCATACACAGGATGATGTAAAGAAACTTCTGCAAATTAAATTCGAAGGATTTGCTTTGAAGTGCAAGATAAAATCCGATGATAGCAAAAGGCAGAGCGAAAATGGTATGACTAATTTTCACCAGCGATGCATATTTGGCTATGCTATGTAAAAGCTTCCCCGCCATGTACTTTATTCAGGTACTATTTCTTTTTGAATTTTATCATGTCGGCTATCAGATAACCAATCAACAGTCCCAACACAATATTGTAAAAGGGATTTGATTTTAATGCGCAGGTACCGCTTTGGCAACCCACAAAATAGTAATAGGCAAATCCTGCTACACCACCCACAGCCAATCCGATAAAGTGCCTGATTTGAAAGGCCTCTTTAAGTTTCTGATTGAAACTTTTCTTTTGGGGTTCTTTGTTTTCAGTGTTTTCCATGATACTTATTGCGCCATGTTTATTGCATTCACAATAGTATCTTTCTCTTGTAGGCCAACAAAACGCCTAACAGGAACACCGTCTTTAAACAGTATGATGGTTGGTAGATATCTGATACCATATTTGGTGGCGGTCACTGAATTCTTATCTGTATCAAGTTTGCCGGCAACTATTTTCTTGCCCATTTCCAAAGCAATTTCTTCCAGACGTGGAGCAAATATTTTACAAGGACCACACCAGGTAGCATAAAAATCTACTATTACCAAACCGGATTTTATCGTTTTATCGAAGTTCTGATCGGTTAATATCAGCACATTTTCTTTACTATTTTGATTGATTACCGCTTTTTGTCCCGAGATGTTTGCAGGGATTACAACAGTGGTTAAGAGAATTAAGGCTAATGCAAATGTTTTCATTTTTCAAATTTAGGTTTTTTTATCAATTATTAAGCCAATTTATTTAACAATTATCATCCGAATCGTCACAAGTAAATGCCTGACTGTTTAAATCAATGGTCTGGTTTATTATTTCTATTGAACTGATTATTTTGGTTTTTATTTCAATTTCACTATGGTGATACCGTCTCCCCCATTTTCAAGTCGTTCGTCACCATACCATTGCACATCGGGATGCGATTGCAGAATTTCCCTGACCACTCTTCGCAACACTCCTGTGCCTTTTCCATGCAACACACGGAATTCATAATTTCTAAGCAACAAAGCATCATCAATTTGTTTTTCTATCACAGCATAGATTTCCGAAGCCCTGCTTCCTCTAATGTCTATGGTGTTTTTAAAATCGGACACTTTGTCCTGAATTTTTTTATAAATATCCGAATAGTTCTTTTTTGTTTTGCCGCCAATATAATCCTGAAAATCCTTATGACTTACGGTTTCCAGTTGAGCCAAAGGAATATTTATGGTCATATTATTATAAAGAACGGTTGCCACTTTGTTTTTGATTTCGCTGATTTCGCCAATGGCATTCTGTCCGGGGATTTTAACAAAACTCCCCTGATTGGGAGGTGCAATTATTTTCTTCGGAGGTTCCAATGCAGGTAGTTTGGGCTTCTTATCGGGCAGTGGTTTAACCTCAGGCAGAATGGGTGGGTCGTCCTGAGTTACTTTTATTTCAAGATTCTTTAATTCAACCCGCGCTTCCTGAGTTATTTGTTTATCGGCGTTCGATTCTTTTATTTGCTTGATAGTTTGCTCAATGGTTGCATTGGCTTTATGCAACAACTGTGCAGCTTCTTTTCTGGCCGCTTCGTAAATGCTTTTTTTATCAGACTCCACCCTATTGATGAGCTTTTGATACTTTTCTATCATTTCCGAAAAGAAATCATCTGCAATTTTAATCTTTTGCTGTTGTTTAATCAGTTCTTCTTTATCCGATTCAAACTTCTGCAATTGTTTTTCAAAGGTAATTTTCTCTTCCCCAGCAAATGTGATGGCTTTGGCAATAATATGCGTTGGGAATCCTATTTTCTCGGCAATTTCAAAAGCATACGAACTCCCTGAATTCCCTATCAACAGTTTATATAAAGGCACCAGGTTTTTGATATCAAAAAGCATAGACCCGTTGATGATGCCTGGAGTTTTAGCTGCAAGTTCTTTTAAATTGGAGAAATGGGTCGAAACCACTCCGAAGGATTTCTTTTCATTTAAATTAAGCAAAGTAGCTTCTGCAATAGCTCCAGATCGGAAGAGCACACGTCTGAACTCCAGTCACCTGAAGCTATC
>CAYYQJ010000376.1:0-3995 GCA_964473775.1 uncultured Bacteroidales bacterium
CCAAAGAGGCGGACGGATGCGCCAAAGAGGCGGACGGATGCGCCAAAGAGGCGGAACGGATACGGCAAAGAGGTGGGACGGATACGCCAAACAGGCGGACGGATTATGAACGACCCGACCCGTAAGGATGCATCCAGTTGAGCTGAGGTTGGTATAAGGTTGTTAACTCGTTTGGTCTATCATTAAAGGGTTCGCCTTTTTGCTTTTGTAAGTTGCATGTTATTTTTCTAATTTGTATGAAATTAAAATAAGGATGTGAAACATTATCGAATATCTATCTCCAAAAATCAAAAAAAAAATACGCCATTTAATATGCCAAAAAAAAATCAGGAAGATACATAATAATTGTACCTTTGTTGTCGTTATTCAAACTTCAAATCAAAAACAATTGTCATGAAAATTCTTAGTGTTAAATTTCTTTTGATACTTCTATGTATCATTCCTTCTTTCGTATATTCACAGGATATAAAAACCTGGGATTGGGCCACCAATATTGTTGGAACCAATAAAAACTATCCTTACTCTTTAACTACCGATAAAGACGGAAACACTTATGTAGCAGGAAGTTTTTCAGATACGCTGAAAGTAGGAAAAGAAAAAATCGTCAGTCGCGGCTCGTTCGATATCTATTTACTTAAATATACTAAAAACGGCAACCTCATTTGGGCAAAACAAGCCGGGGGAACTGATTCTGACGAAGCATATAAAATCACTTCTGATGCCAAAGGAAACATTTACCTTACGGGATATTTTTCAGGAGTTGCCGACTTTTCAGGCACAAAATTAAACAGCAAGGGCGACCGCGATTTCTTTGTAGCGAAATACAATTTAAATGGTGTTTTGGATTGGGTAAAACAAGGAGGTGGAATCTCTGAAGATTATGGAACAGCCATAAACGTTGATAATTTAGGCAATGTAATTGTTACAGGCATTTTTAAAGGAGCGATGACTGTAAAAACTACAAAATACGTTTCAAAAGGCGACAAAGACATTTTTATTATTAAATACAATCCTGATGGTGAAATCGTATGGTCGGTTACCGGAGGTGGAAATATGGCGGACGAATCAACCGCAATTGCAACCAATAAGAATAACGATATTTATGTTTGCGGCGATTTTGAAGGAAGTGTAGAATTTAATAAAAAGCTGATTGTTAGTGCCGGCAAAAAAGATGTTTTTCTGGCAAAATACAATAAAGATGGCATTATTTCGTGGCTGAAACGAGAAGGCAGTGCCTCCGGCGACGATCATGCATCAGCAATTGCATTAGATAATACTGGGAATATCTTCCTTACAGGCTATTTCTCTGGTCTTTCAACCTTCGGAAATACAAATCTGACAAGCATGGGCTCCGACGATATTTTCCTGGTAAAATATAGCCCCACAGGCGATGGACTATGGGCCAAACAAACCGGAGGAAAAGGAGATGAACATGCTGAATCTATGAAGCTTGATGATGCAGGAAATATTTATTTATGCGGAGAGTTTAATGCCGATTTTACTTTTAATCAGGATAATATCCGCAATTTAGGTGATTGGGATATCTTTGTAGTAAAATATAGCAACTCCGGCGAAATGCTCAAAGGAACCCAAATAAGTGGCGAAGGTTTCGATAGGGCTTATGGATTAGGATTAGATGCATTATCAAACATTTACATTACCGGTTTTTTCAGCAAAGCAATCAGCATTGGCGACATCAAATACACCTCAACAGATGCCGATGATGGCTTTATTGCAAAGCATGCAGGTTTTTAATAGTTGGTTGATTGAGTTGATTAAGTTTTTTGGTTGATTAAGTTAGATTAGAGTTTGGGAATGATGGTAAAATCTGATTCCTGATACTTGGTTCTACTTCCGTCTTCCGTCTCCGGTCTTCCTACTTCCGTCTTCCTACTTCCGTCTCCCGTCTTCCTACTTCCGTCTCCCGTCTTCCTACTTCCGTCTTCCGTCTTCCGACTTCCATCTCCAGTCTTCCTCCTTTCAAAAATCCAGTGATTAATCTTATAGCTCAGATAAGCAGAGCCACTGCCAATAATTGCTCCTACCAATACATCGCTGGGATAGTGCACACCCAGATGCAAACGTGAATAACCTACGGCACCGGCATAGATAAAAGAAGGCACAATTACATACCATTTGGGATAATTGATGCTTGCTGCGGTAGCCAAAGCAAAAGCCCAAGAGGTGTGTCCTGAAGGGAAAGAGGGATCGCTTTCGATTTTTGCATTTTGGATAAAAGGGTAAGTAACATAAGGCCGTTTGCGGTTTACCGAATACTTTAATCCGTAGGTGATAATGCCCGATACAATCATACTGGCCGAAAATATAATAGCCTGCCTTCGACTTGCGCTGTCTTTCCGAATCAGTGCATAAGTAATGCTTCCTACAGGAACTGCAATGCTTAAAGGCAATACGGTATTAGAAATGAATTTAAAAGTAGGGTCGAGTGATTTATTGCGATTCACATTAATCTGCTTCAGCAAATTGATGTCTGCATTTTGCGCCTGAACCCTTGGGAAACATAAGAGAATGATGAGGAGACCCTGAAAAAGATATTTCATATTTCTGCAGGATCAGAGAGCGTAAATGTGTAGATTTAAACGCATTTCAAAATCAGTTTACTCATACGTATGTGTTCTACCCTGCATTTCACAATAGTTCCTGCCTCAGGCATTTGTTCCTTATCTTGATTGCAATCGGCAAAATACTCTTTCTCGCGACCGTCTCTCACTATTAGTTTGATGATTTCATGATTGAATTCGTCCGTATGAAGTTCTGTACCTGCTACAAAAAACGGATAGATTTCTCCAATTTTATAAAACGGATGCTCTGGCTCGAGATAATGACGGAAAAGCTGTGGCTTATTTAACACCAAACATCTGATACTATCGCCTGTAATGAATCCGTAATCATCGAAATATTTGCGGCGCAGATAATGCACTTCGTCGAACTCATCGAGAAGCACAAAATACTCTTCATCTTCTGCCATAGTTTGCACATCAGTAATTAGAAATTCGTAGTATTTGCCTGTTTCCAGTTTGCTTTGTATAGGAGTGGTTTCTGCCAACGAAAGATAGATTTTCCCTTTTTTAATTCTATCAACCCTGCATCTCACTTTGTCAGTAAAATCCCGGGGGTTGTGGTCTCCGATATTTACATAAACCACTTGTTTGTTTGCATCTTCCAATTGAAGAAATCTTTCGGCTTTTTCATCCGAATTCAGCATTTCTTCATAAGCCGAAATACGAAAGCTGTAAATACTACCTTCCTTATAGTCTTTATGTTCAGGTTCAAGATACATTTTCCCCGAGCAACTGATTTTGTCAATACGGCAGTTCACTTCGGTGTTTTTCTTTAAACCGTAGTTTTTATAAGGCTCGTATTTCAGCAGATGACGGCTTCCAAATTTGCTGTTGAGTATCAAAAACTCTTCATCATCGGGGGGCAGCATCACTTTTCCTGTTACCGTAAAAGTGTAATTACACCCTTCTTCGAATGATATGGGATTCTTGATAATCATTAATAAATATGCAACAGTGTAACCGAGTTAATGGCTAATTTTACTTCTTGGTTTTACTCTTAACCACCTTTGCCGCAGCTTTAGGTTTTGTGGTTTTTACCACTTTCTTAGCTTTGGGTTCAACGGCTGCTACTTTCTTTGCAGCAGGAATTTCAACCGGCTTTTCTTCAACTACAGCAACGCGGTTTACCGGAGTCATATCTTTGATGCGAATGATGAAATCGCTCAATACATTCATGAAATTGATGTAAGCTTCGTATGGCGTATTATAAGGATTAAAATACTTATGCACATCACCATCCGAAAACCATTTGGTACACATGTAGTAGAAATGGTCGCTGGTTTGCAAATATTTCCAGTCGAGCTGAATTTGTGGGTCAGCAATCTCTGCCACTTTATGTTCCAAATCGTATAGATTTTTAAAAGCATCATCCTGCAACTCATTTCCAAGCCAGGCAGTGAGGTCGCGTTCTTC
>CAYYQJ010000377.1:0-3994 GCA_964473775.1 uncultured Bacteroidales bacterium
GATAGCTTCAGGTGACTGGAGTTCAGACGTGTGCTCTTCCGATCTCCATATTCTTGAAATGACTCCAGCGAAGTTCATATTCCGATATATTGTAAATGGGCTCTTCAATTTTCTTCTTCAGCAGATTGGCCTTCTGCTCTTTCTGTGTCTGCAATTCGTCGAGTCTGCGAATAAAAAGTAAATAGGTCATCTGCTCAATCACGGTAATGGGGTTGGATAAGCCGCCCGTCCAAAACGCCTCCCACACTTAATCTATCTGCGATTTTAATTCTCCTGTAATCATGATTTTGTTTAAATGGTGGTTTTTTTGTTTGTCAAATTCAATACTCCTGCAAAATACAAAATATAAAGCAATGCCAGAATTCTAAAAAATGGCCAGCCTTATGTTATTATCATTTACTCAACTTGAAACATATTTTTTTGTTTGAGCTAACAAAACTAACAATTATTCATTTAATAATCATAAAACACTAAAATTATTTTTTTTCGCTTAAGCCAAGTCTTTGATGGGCTGCGGTTCCACGTTGGAACGAGGTTCTAGTGCCCGTTGCACAACTCAGATTAAAGAAGCAGAATTTACAAAATGACTTACTTTATTAACACGAAAATATTGATAATAATTTGTTCATCAAGCTGATATCACAGAATTTTTTCTTATATTTGTACATGCAAGGAAAGAAACAATACCAAGAAAAACTATTTCTGAGTTTTCGCCTCTCAGATAGAATTCCCAACGATAATTTTTATCGAAGGTTGAAAGAGGTTTTGGATTTATCATTCATTACCAAACAGACACAACAATATTATGGAAATGAAGGTCAAAAAAGCATTGACCCTGTAGTTTTCTTTAAACTTATGCTAATCGGTTATATCGAAAACTTTAACTCTGATAGAAAGATAATTGAACATGCATCCATGCGTATGGATATGCTTTATTTTATTGATTATGATATTGACGAGGTTTTACCATGGCATAGTACTCTGAGCCGTACTCGGAAATTATATGGGGACGAATTGTTTTTAGAAGTTTTTCGCAAAGTGTTATCTTTATGTATCAATAAAGGAATGGTAAATGGTCGTATTCAGGCTATTGACAGTGCATATGTGAAAGCAAATGCTTCATTAGATAACATGGTTCCGAAAGAGATTTTGGATAGTACGGATAGCTATTTGAAAGAGTTAACCATAAATGACGAAGAAACTCAGCCACAAGAACAAGGGAAAAAGAAGAGTATGAGTAATCATGATTGGATTAGTCCTTCAGATCCCGATGCCCGAATATCCAAAAAGAAACATAAACCTTATGGATTAAATTATTCCGGACAAATCAGTGTTGACACTTCATCGCATGTGATTTGTGGAGCAATGGCAGATTTTGCAGATAAGAGAGATTCAAGTACTTTGCCAACAATGGTTGATCAGGTGAGTGAAACCCTGGAAAGAGAAGGATTGCAAATAGACAGTGTTTTGGCAGACACCAATTATAGTACTGGAAAAGCATATAAGTATTTGGAAAGCAAAAACATTGAAGGCTTTATTCCATGTCATGGAGGCTATATTCCAAAAAGAGAGAATTTTACTTATTATCCTGAGGGAGATTATTACCTGTGCTCTCAAGGGAAAATGCTCCCATTCAAAAAGATTAATAACAAAAAATCCCGTAGTTCAGGAAAAGTTTATTGGTCATCAAGAACTGATTGTAAAAATTGTCCATGTAAGGCTGAATGTATTGGCAATAACAAGTTTAAAACATTAGAAGATACAATTGATAAACCTTATTATGAAACAATGTATAAGAGAATCAAATCAAAAAAAGGAAAGAAAATGAGGAGACTACGTTCAGCAACTGTTGAACCTGTGCTGGGAACCCTGCTTTATTTTGCAGGGATGAAGAAGGTGTATACAAAGGGAATAGATTTGGCAAATAAACATGTGCTTTTGGCTGCCACTGCATACAATATCAAAAAACTATTAAATTACAGGGACTATAAATCCGTTGAAGCATTGATGAAAACTATATACAATCTTCAAAAGACCTCATTTTATTCATTTTTTCATCAATTACGTACCAATAGAGTGGCTTCTTTACTTTTTAAGGTAAAATTGCATACATTTATTCTATCCCAATAAAAAAAAACTCTAACGATAAGCAAAAAAAAACTAGAAATTTTAAGGTTGTGCAACGGGCACTTCTACCTCGTTCCGTCTATCCCGAAAGGCTACAGCCTTTCCTAAAATCATATCCATCAGCGTCATCCGCGTTCCAATTTGTTATTGCCAATTATTTAACCTGTCCCGTACCCATAGGTCGGGAGGGGTTGGGGTTAACTTCCGACTTCAAACAACCGCTTAATTCCTAATATTCTTAGTGTCCCTTTGTTTTCTCCGTGTCTCCGTGGTAAAACCCTTCTCTATCTCAATATAACCATTTGTAAAACAATTTATAGCACTTGTAAAATCAATATTACCGATCGTAAAGTCAATATTACCGTTTGTGAAATCAATATTACCATTATTGAAGTCAATATTACCACAAGTGAAGTCGATATTACCGTTAATCAAGTCAATATTTCCACGAGTGAAGTCAATATTACCTATTGTAAAGTCAATATTACCGGAAGTGAATTAAATATTAGCATTAGTTAGGTCAATATTTTCGTTAATGCATGAAATCTTTTCGCATGTATTCTAAATAAGCCCGCATCTTCATCAAATATTTCATCATCTTCCTCGAATATTTCCATCATTACTTTAAAACATTCACCATCTTCTTCAAATATCTCCCCATCTTCCTGAAATATTTCCATCATTAACTTAAATATTCCATCATCTTCCTGAAATATTCCCCACATTAAACAAAATATTTCCCCTGTAAAACGCATTTTTTCAATTATTAAAAACACATAACGCCAACTTCACTATATTACTCCCTCATAATCAACACTATTTTCCCCCATTCTAAATAAGCACCATTTTCTCTCCCTACCGTCTTAGCACTATCCACTATTTTCCTTCTATTATTAATTCTTCACTTTCTATTTACCCTTTTTCACTCTTCATTATTAGTTTTGCTTCCCTCCACCAATCCTCAATTTAATACACATGATTTAATCTAATAAACCCTTTCCCGCATTTTAATAACCAGATAAAACAAACCTATTTCAATACTAAAAGAAATGTTTAATTTTATACCCGGTTTAATTAAACAAATAATGCTTTCCAAATCCAGATACACCCGTGGCCTCAATTGCCAAAAATCCCTTTGGCTCTATGCCCATAAACGCGAAGAACAAGAAATCAGCGAAAGTGCCCAGGCAATATTCTCTCGAGGCACCAGTGCAGGAGAACTTGCCCAACAATATTTCTCAAATGGCAAAATGGCCGTCCTCGAAGATTTGCCCGGTTATGAATCTGCAAAACGAACCCAAGAGTTTATTCAGCAAGGTGTGGAGACCATTTATGAGGGAACATTTATTTTCGATAACACCCTCGTTGCAGTAGATATTCTTCACAAATCTCAGGGAAAATGGAGCCTATACGAAGTAAAAAGCACCAACAGTGTAAAACTCGAGCATATCAAAGATGTAGCCATACAGTATTATGTCGCAAAAGGCTGCGGCCTCAATCTGGAAAATGCCTTTCTGATGCATTTCAACCGCGATTATGTCAGGCATGGAGCTTTAGAAATCAACAAACTCTATTTACCTGAAAGAACAAATATTGATCTTACAGCCCGAAATCCCGGACAATATTCAGTCATTACAACAAATGGTGGATGGAGCAGAACCAACAATTGCAATGGGAAATCAATGCACATCTCCCTATTTGTGCGATTTTATGAATTATTGTTATAACCTCTTGCCACCGTCTGAAGAAACCCCTGAATTGAGTAACATTGCCAATGTCATGATAAATAAGGTTAGAGATTTTGTTTCACGAATTCAATATCCCTTATGCCATCTTGATTTCGAAACCATCATGCCGGGTGTCCCGC
>CAYYQJ010000378.1:0-1004 GCA_964473775.1 uncultured Bacteroidales bacterium
ATGCTTCTGATATGGCTATCATCGACAATAACTCAACTGCGGTGGTTCATAAAATCACGCCGTAGTTAGATAAAAGCTCAGGAGAAAGGTATAAGGTGAATGCTGCTAGATACCAAAAACGATTAGCCATTAATGATTAATAAAAAGTGCGAAGTAGGTAACTGCTTCGCACTTTTTATTGTAATAGCAAACGGGATAATTGTATAAAGTTGTTGTATGTTTGATTAATCACTGGGCTTGAAAGCTTTTTTTATGACACTTGAGAAAGTTGAATAAGGTGCGAGAAGGAAGAATTCAAGAATTACGAGCCTGATTTCTGAAGCTTGTATCAAGCGGTTTAAAGTTAGGCATTATGAGAGTTTTGAAATTATACTCAGGCAGGGGAAGCCTAAGCTAAACTGATACAAAACTCTTTGCAATAAAGTAGTAGATGAGCTAAAAAAATGCTTTTGATTTGTAAAGCTGGTTAATAGAATTGAAAGGAGTTGACAATTGATTTTTGAAAAAAAACCACTGAATACCAGTGGCTTTTTTTATTAAGTCGGGGTGAGAAGACTTGAACTTCCGACCATCCCGACACTCAATGTCGGGATACGCTATCCATTTTTCTCTTTTAAAATCATGGCTCTGATTCTATCGGGGCTTTTCCATGCTTTAAATTTCTTTTCACAAGCTAAAGCTTCCGTTCTGGTTTCAAATTCTTTAAGATATAATAATTTCCATGGTCCTTTTCCTTTTGTAAAAGAACTTGCTCCCCGATTATGATCGGCCACTCTTTTTTCAGGTTCCTGAGTTTGTCCGATATACAAAATACCTGACCGTGCAGATTCAATAATATATACGTAATACATTCTACTTATATCAAAAAAGGGTTTAAGAAAATATCTTAAACCCTTTTTAAAGTCGGGGTGAGAAGACTTGAACTTCCGACCACTTGCACCCCATGCAAGTACGCTAGCCAACTGCGCCACACCCCGAATATTTTTAAACACTTTTTAAAGAAC
>CAYYQJ010000378.1:1104-3980 GCA_964473775.1 uncultured Bacteroidales bacterium
TCCGACCATCCCGACATCCATGTCGGGGTACGCTAGCCAACTGCGCCACACCCCGAATATTTTTAAACACTTTTTAAAGAACGATAACACTTCCGACCATCCCGACATCCATGTCGGGGTACGCTAGCCAACTGCGCCACACCCCGTTTTTTTAAGGCTGACAAAATTACATCTTTTTTGCGAATGACAAAACATTGATTTCATTTTAATAGCAGTAATGGAAAAGTTTTAAAAAATTTTTATGACAAATGCATAGTTTGGCATAATAATTTACGGTCTGAAATGTTTTTAATGTTATTAAATTTTTAATTAATCATGCTTTTCCAATCTGACAGATTGGCTGACATCTTTATTTATTGTAATTTTGTGCATTAAAATTTTTATAGCATCCCATCAATATTACATCAAAACAAAATGAAAAGAACTTTTTTACGCATAAATTTTACGCTCCTTTTATTAATAGTGTTTGCCACACAGCTTGCTGCACAGAAATTTACCATCAGTGGTTACGTGAAAGATGTTACCACAGGCGAGTTTCTTATCGGGGCAAATGTGTATCTGAAAGAGCTCATGAAAGGGGCTTCTACCAACACTTACGGCTTTTATTCCATTACCGTGCCTCAAGGCGAATACAATTTTGTGGCTTCTTTCGTGGGCTATAAAGATTATGTTGAGAAAATTAAACTCGACAAAAATCTTAAAATCAATGTCAGTCTTGAACCCAATGTAGTTACTACCAAAGAAGTGGTTATTTCGGGCGAAAGAGAAGATAAAAACACCCAAAGTACTGAGGTTGGCAGGGTGGACATTCCGATTGATAAGATAAAAAAACTTCCTGCCATGTTTGGCGAGGTGGATATATTAAAATCCATTCAGCTTACGCCTGGAGTGCAATCGGCGGGTGAAGGCAATTCTGGGTTTTATGTAAGGGGCGGTGGGCCTGATCAGAATTTGATTTTGCTGGATGAAGCAGTGGTGTATAATGCATCCCATTTGCTCGGATTTTTCTCAGTGTTTAATGCCGATGCTTTGAAAAATGTTGAGCTCATCAAAGCAGGTATGCCTGCCAATTATGGCGGACGACTGGCTTCTGTTCTGGATATTTCTATGAAAGAAGGAAACAACCGTAAATTCGAAATTGATGGGGGCATTGGTTTGATTTCATCGCGATTAACCGTGCAAGGGCCTATCAAAAAAGATAAATGTTCGTTTATCGTTTCCGGACGAAGAACCTATCTTGATTTGTTGATGAAACCCTTTCTGAATAAAACTTCGCCTTTTAAAAAAGGAGGTTATTATTTTTATGATCTCAATGCCAAAATCAATTATTATTTCTCTGATAAAGACCGTTTGTTTCTGAGCGGATATTTTGGTCGTGATGTGTTTAAATTGAATAATCCTGATTTTTCTAATTCCATCGACTGGGGCAATACCACCGCTACCATACGTTGGAACCATTTGTACAATGCAAAACTTTTTTCTAATCTTACCTTGATTTACAGCGATTATAAGTTTCATTTAACCGCTGCACAGAATCTTTATGAGATGAAACTCTTTTCAGGAATACGCGATTACGGGGCCAAGTTCGATTTTTCTTATATGCCATCCATCCGACACAATATCAAGTTCGGGACGGTTTATACTTATCATACTTTTACACCCAACAATGCTTCAGCAAAATCAGGAGATACCCAATTTGATTTAGGCGGAAGCGTGAAACTCTATTCTCATGAACTGGCTTTCTATTTAACGGATGATTTCGATTTGAGTGAGAAAATTAAAGTCAGTGGCGGATTGCGTTATTCTATGTTTTTCCATGTGGGGCCTTACGACAGATATAATCTCGACCAAACAGGCAAGATATCGGATACCATTCATTATGGCACAAACGATCTCATAAAGATGTATTCAGGCCTGGAACCCCGTGTAGCTGTTAAGTTTGGTATTAATGCCAATTCATCTATAAAGGCTTCTTTTACCATGAATTATCAGTATATCCATTTGGTTTCTTATACCTCTGTATCTTTACCTACGGATATTTGGGTTCCTAGTACCTCGCTTGTAAAACCTCAAATCGGATATCAATATTCATTAGGATATTTCCAGAATTTCAGAAAGAATATGTGGGAAACCTCTTTCGAAGTGTATTATAAAGATATGCGCAATCAGATTGAATTTAAAGAAGGTGCGCAACCCGAGGATAATCTGAAAAACAATACAGATAATAATTTTGTTTTCGGCAGAGGTTGGTCCTACGGTGCCGAACTTTACATCAAGAAACGCGTGGGTAAAACCACCGGTTGGATAGGTTATACCTTATCGTGGACACAGCGCAAGTTTCCTGATATCAATCAGGGCAGAACCTATTATGCGAAATACGACCGACGTCATGATGTTTCTATTGTGGTAACTCAGGAATTGGGAAAACGTTGGTCGATATCTGCTGTTTGGGTGTATGCAACAGGCAATGCCATGACCATGCCTTTATCAAGATATTTCCTTTCGGGAAGCATCATTCAGGAATACAGTGCCCGCAATGCTTTCCGTATGCCTGCCTATCATCGTTTGGATTTATCGGCCACGCTTGAAGGAAAAGAAAAACCCGGCCGTAAATTTCATTCAAGCTGGAGCTTTGGCATATATAATGTGTATAGCCGCATGAATCCTTATTATATTTATTTCGAAACATCGGGCAATCTTTTGGATTTTAACTTACAAACCGTCGCAAAACAGGTGTCGTTGTTTCCAATCATTCCATCAGTTACCTGGAACTTTAAATTTTAATTTTATCATCATGAAAACCTACTTCAGAAATATTTTACTCATCCTCACCAGATCGGAAGAGCACACGTCTGAACTCCAGTCACCTGAAGCTA
>CAYYQJ010000379.1:0-3979 GCA_964473775.1 uncultured Bacteroidales bacterium
CGCAATATTCTCCACATGATGCGTATGCGGAAACATATCCAAAGGCTGAATGGCAGTAATTTTATATTGTTCGCCCATCAAGGCAATATCGCGTGCCTGAGTGGCAGGATTGCAGCTTACATAAACAATGCGTTCGGGGGATACTTTAAGAATTTGTTCTACCACATCGGGATGCATGCCATTGCGCGGAGGATCTGTAATAATGATGTCGGGTTTGCCATGCTTCGCAATGAATTCATCATTCAGAATCTTTGCCATATCGCCTGCAATAAAGGTGGTATTGCTGATGTGATTTAAATCAGAATTTATGACGGCATCATCAATAGCCGAAGGCACATATTCAATTCCCACCACCTTTTTGGCCTGAGCGGCAACAAAATTGGCAATAGTGCCTGTGCCAGTGTATAAGTCGTAAACTGTTTTGTTGGGTGTGATTTTGGCGAAGTCTTTTACGATATTATACATATTCAATGCCTGACGACTGTTGGTTTGAAAGAAAGATACCGGGCCAATGCGAAACTGCAAATCGCCCAACATTTCGGTAATATAAGGCTTGCCATGAAAACATTGTATCTCCAGATCGGAAATGGTGTCGTTCATTTTTGTATTCACCACAAACATCAAAGAAGTCAAATCGGGGTAGGTTTGCAAAATAAAATCAAGCACCTCTTTCTGATGTTCCTCATGTTCTTCTCCAAATACCATGATAACCATGGTTTCGTTGATGGTGGTATTTCTGAAAAGCAGGTTGCGCAGAAAACCTGTATGATGACGCGGATTATAAAAGGTAAATCCCTTAGCGATACAAAAATCCTTCAAAGAATTTCTTATGAGATTGCTGGGCTCATCCTGCAAAAAACATTTGTTGAGGTCAAGCACCCGGTCGAAATGCTGTGCTATATGAAATCCCAGGGCATTCATATTCATGCTTTCCCTGTCGGGCGATTTCATATCTTCATCGGTCAGCCAACGATAATCAGAAAAAGTAAACTCCAGTTTATTGCGGTAGCAGGTTTCTTTTTCTGAAGCCAGAATAGGACTGATTTCGGGCATCTCAAGCTTGGCAATGCGTTCGAAATTATCAATCACTTGTTTCTGCTTATAAAACAATTGATGCTCATATTGCATGTGTTGCCATTTACAACCTCCGCAATGACCAAAATGTTCGCAAAAAGGTTCGGCACGTTTATCTGATAGTTTATGAAAATGAATGGCATTGCCTTCAAGAAACGATTTCTTGTTTCGTGTAACCTGTATATCGCAAACATCGCCCGGCACAGCATTTTTAACAAATATCACCATATTATCATGACGGGCAAGTGCTTTGCCTTCAGCGGCGGCTTCGGTTATTTCAATATTATTGATAACGATTCGGTCGAAAGTTTTTTTTCTTCGCATGGACTTTTATTAATTGATTTGAATTATGGTTGTATATTTTTTAATAAAAAATCACCGCAAAGTGCTTTCTGCATGGTTTGCGCCTTTGCGGTGATATTTTATATTATTTCCTGAAAAAGAAATACATATTTTTCTTTCCTCAGGTTCTCAGATAATGGTTTTTTATTTCTGATTCAATCCTCTTTTTTCCAATAATGGTTCAATTGAAGGATCTGCTCCACGGAATTTTTTGTATTGATCCATGCCTTCGCCACTCCCTACTTCCTGCAAGCAATATTTACGGAATTTGGTAGCCAAATCTTTATTGAAAATATCTCCTGATTGTTTGAAAGCACTGAAAGCATCAGCATCCAAAACGGCTGCCCAAATATAAACATAATATCCTGCAGCATAGCCACCACCCCAAATGTGTGAGAAATAGGTGGAACGATATCTTGGTAATATTTCAGGAATCAAACCAATTTTATCCATAGCTGTTTTTTCAAATTCAGAAGGTTTAATCATCTTATCTTCGCCTAATTCGTGATAATCCATATCAAGAATAGAAGCGGCCAGATACTCAAGAGTGATGAATCCCTGATTGAATTTTGATGCATTTACGATTTTTGCAATCAGTTTGTCAGGAATAACTTCACCTGTTTTATAATGTTTGGCAAACATTTTCAAAACCTGAGGTTCGGCACAGAAATTTTCCATAAACTGTGATGGCATTTCTACATAATCCTGAGGAACTACACCCGCAGTACGGTTGTATTTTCCATCAGTAAATAAAGCATGCAAAGCATGTCCGAATTCATGGAAAATGGTTTCGGCTTCGTCCCATGTAAGCAATGATGGAGTGTCTTTTGTTGGTTTGGTAAAATTGCAAACCACACTTACGATAGGATCAATTTTTTTGCCATCGCGCCAGCCGGCACTCTGGAAACTGGTACACCAGGCACCACCTCTTTTTGATTCGCGTGGGAAATAATCAAGATACAAAATTCCGAGATGTTTGCCATCGGCTTCTTTCACTTCAAAGGTTTCAACATCGGCCTGATAAATCGGCAAATCGGTTTTCTTTTCGAAAGTGATACCATACAATTTGTTGGCAACGCTAAACATTCCATCACGAACATTTTCTAATTTCAGATAAGGTTTGATTTCGTTTTCATCCAGGTCGTATTTTTCTTTACGCACTTTTTCTGAATAATACCACCAATCCCAAGGTGCTATTTTAAATTTTCCACCTTCTTTATCCACTATTTTCTGCATTTCGGCTACCTCGTTTTTTGCCATTGGCAATGCAGCAGTCCATAATTTCATCAAAAACTCATCCACCTTTTCAGGGGTTTTAGCCATATTGTCGTCAATCACATAAGCTGCAAAGCTCTTATATCCCAGCAAAGCTGCTTTTTTGTAACGCAGTTTGGCAATTTTAGCAATAATTTCGTTGTTGTCGTTTTTGCCACCATTGTCGCCCTTCATAAAATATCCGCGATAGAGTTTTTCGCGAAGCGCACGGTTTTTAGCATAAGTAAGGAAAGGAAGCATACAAGGTTTATCTATGGTGAAAAGCCACTTGCCATCCATTTTTTTATCTTTTGCAGCCTGTGCAGCACCATCAATAGACTCTTGCGACAAGCCATCCAAATCTTTTTTATCGCTTACTACCATTTGGAAATTCTTGTTTTCGGCAAGAATATTTTCACCAAACTGTATGGATAATAAAGATAAATCGGCATTAATTTTTTTCAGAGAATCCTGTTTGTCTTTGGGCAGATTGGCACCAAGACGGGTGAAATCGCGATAATATTTTTCAACAACACGAATTTGCTGGTCGTCGAGTTTCATGCTTGCGCGTTTGTCGTAAACTGCTTTGATTTTGGCAAACAGTTTTTCGTTCATCGAAATATCATCATTATGTTTCGACAACAAAGGACTTAATTTGCGCGAAATAGCCTGAAGCGCATCATTAGTGTTTGCTTCAGTTAAATTAAAAAACACATTGCTCACATTGGTCAGCATCAAACCGGCTTTATCGTAAGCCAGAATGGTATTTTCGAAAGTAGGTTCGTCTTTCGAATCAATGATCTTCTGAATTTCGGCATCATGCTGTTTCATTGCTTCCTGAAAAGCAGGGAAATAATGCGTGGTGTCTATTTTATCAAAAGGCGGCACCTGAAAAGGAGTTTTATACTCCGAAAAGAAAGGATTGCCATTGTTGTTTTTCTTGCTCTGATTACAAGCAACAAACATTACAGCAGAGAATGCTAATAACATAAAGATAGTTTTTCTCATTTTTAAATAGGATTTAGTTTGAAATTTTTATCAAAAGTAGAAAAAATTAAAATCAATTTACATAGAGGCTGAATTATATTTTTTAGTTGAGGTTTTTGAATTTTGTGGATTGTACATTATTTTCAAAATATCTTCAAACAAATGGCAGTTAAAACACTCAAAACAGCCAATGATATTAATCTTCTAATTAACAAGAATCTCCATCAAAAAACAACAGTTTTTCATGCCTTTTTACAAAGTTTAAAGGGCTCACAAGTTTTTTTTGGGGACTAGGCAAAAAGTTTGTGTAATCTAAAGAGGA
>CAYYQJ010000380.1:0-3974 GCA_964473775.1 uncultured Bacteroidales bacterium
CACGGCTCTGAACACTCTTTCCCTACACGACGCTCTTCCGATCTCTGTGGTGATATTGCTTCCAAAAAGGGGCAGACCTATGGTGCGGTACAGCGTTCTGTTGTAAGGCGTTTGAACGAGAATAACGGGATAGGCATTGCCACCGCCATTGTCGGGGATATAGATGTCAACTGCCAGTTTTTTGCCATCACGCATGGGAACGGTGTCAACCATAGTGGATGTGATGGACATCTGGGCATGGCTTTGCAGCATAATCAGAAGGAAGAAGGATGAAAGGAGAAGAAGTTTTTTCATGGTGTGATAATTAATTTGGAAGCAAATTTAGGAATTATTATGTATTGGAGGGAGATTATTTATTCGGGTTTAATTCGCAGTTATAAGATTGAGAAAATTATTTCAAAGGAAACCTATTATTCTAAAGACAAAAAAAATGGTGAACGATGTTTAGTTTTTAACTCTGCAGGCTCGTGGGTGGGGTGATATCTGACAATGATTTTTCTTTCCAATACCACCATTTCATCTGTAAATAAAAAAACTTCAGAAATAGTGAAAAAATATTTTAACTTGTAAGAATCAGATAGAACGACGATTACAATGCTTAAAATACAGTACTGTAAAAATAATTGGTACTTTGTATTGCATAGTACTATTATTTGTGTAATTTTGTCCCCGAAAAGATAACTCATAAATCCAAATTCATTAATCCAAACTTAAAAAAATGGACATAGAAAACTCAAAAGCCCAATTGCGAAAAGGAATGCTTGAGTATTGTATTCTTTCGATAGTATCCGAACAGGAAATGTATGCTTCGGATATCATGGATAAATTGAAAGGAGCCAAACTTATAGTGGTGGAAGGGACGCTTTATCCCTTGCTGACGAGACTGAAAAACGATGGTTTGTTAAACTATCGCTGGGAAGAATCGAAAAGCGGCCCGCCCCGCAAATATTATGAGCTGACCGAAAACGGAAAGCAGTTCCTGTCGGAATTAAACGACTCGTGGAACGAACTGGTGGATTCTGTACGACTATTAACTACAAAAAATATATAACATAAAAGACCAAAGTCATGAACAAAACAATTTCAATAAACATTGGCGGTATGATTTTTCAGATAGATGAAGAAGCATACAAAATCTTAGAAAACTATCTGGAATCCCTGAAACAACATTTTGCCAACACTGAGGGCAAAGAGGAGATTATTCAGGATATTGAAGCCCGCATTGGCGAAATATTTCAGACAAAAATTGAAGCCGGACAACTTCTTATCCTTAAAGAAAATGTGGAAGAAGCCATAGGCATTCTGGGCAAACCCGGCGATATTGATGATAATGGCGCCACTGACGAAGCCAAAGAAGAACCAAAGAAAACGAACCGCAAACGCCTTTTCCGCGATGAAGACAATAAGGTGTTGGGCGGTGTATGTTCGGGGTTGGGGCATTATCTGGATGTGGACCCGGTTTGGTTTCGTTTGGGATTTGTTATTGCTTTGCTGTTTTTCGGTTCGAGCATACTGATTTATCTGGTGCTTTGGATTATCATTCCGAAAGCCGAAACCACAGAAGACCGTATGAATATGCGGGGTTCACCTATGACGATTTCGGAAATTGAGCAGAACATCAAATACGAGTTTGAAGACCTAAAAAACCGTTTTCATGAAATGAAGGGGGATGCAAAACGCCGCACGCGCAAGGAAGTGCATGATATGAAGCGCAAGATGAGGCAGGCAAAACAGGAAGCCAAATACACTTATAAACAAAGATACATGGCTTCTACCATTGCTTCAGTGAAACCTGAGAAAACTCATAGTCATGGCGTTGGCAGTGTGTTTGGAGAGATTCTGTATCACTTTGTGCGTTTTTTTGGCACCACAGTAGGTATCTTTTTGCTGATACTGGCCCTTATCTTAACAGGCTCGCTGATACTGTCATTGACTGCCTCGGACAGTTTTCTGTTTTTTACCAAATGGGGCATCTCATCGGTATCGCTGCCAGCGCTTTCGAACCTCTTTTTTGAGCACATCTGGCAACAACAACTGCTGGTGGTTTCGCTTTGTTTGATGATAGGGGTCCCATTGCTAATGCTGATTTATAATAGTATAAGAATGATTATCGGTTTTAAAACCAAAAATCGCATTGTTTCGGCTTCTGCTTCTTTGCTTTGGCTTACAGGATTTGTGATGGCTATATTTTTGACTATAAATGTGGTGGGCAATTTCAGTGAAAAGGAATACATTAAGAAAGAAATTGTGTTGCCACAACCAAAAACCGAATTAATTATTGATGTGAGGGATAATATACCTCTTTTAAAAAACAATCATACCGCAGATGAAGAAATGAGTAATGGTGATGCACGCAATCATCAGCAGTTTATTTTCAACAATTGTTATTTTTCGGATAATGGAGATAAACTGTTGGCTTATGGGTTTCCCAAATTGAAAATTATTCAATCAAAAACATCAGAATATAAACTTACCCTGATTAAATTTTCGCGTGGGACGAATATTATGACTGCGAGAGAAAGGGCTGAAAATATTAAATCGGATGTGGTGGTTCAGGATTCTACGCTGCTGATAAGTAATTATTTTGAGTTGCCTGCTAACGAAAAATGGCGTAATCAATCTGTGAAACTGATTCTTGAAGTTCCTGAAGGCAAAAGTATCGTACTGACTAAAAACGTGGAGAATCTGGTTTATGACCGCGATAATAAAGATGGAAGCTGGAATTTTGATATGCTTGGCAAAAGAATGACTATGCATGACGGCCGATTAATTGATAGTTTGGAGATGAAATAGAGGAAATGTTTTCCAGGAATAAAATAAGTATATTTGCATACACACAAAATCTGAAGAAGGGGCGGTAGCTCAATGGCTTCTTTTCTTTCTATAGAAATTTTTAAGAATAATAGCAGTACTAATTTAAAAAAAACGGTCAACGTTTAGGCATGGACAAATGTTAAATCAGCAATATTCATTTCTCAATGCTCAGGTGTGGGAGATGGACGGGTTAGTTTCTTTTAGGTTATCCTAATCCAACCTGGTATAAACAGAGTTTTGGCTGATGAACTCGGGGACTATGCTCTTCATTTTCTTTACCAGCTCCATATTGTCGTGCTGGGGCAGTAGAGCAATCAGTTCTTCAACCTGACGGCTGACAATATCAATGGATGCCACATTTACTTTGGCTATCATGATTTGCGAATGATGCGTTGGCAGGGTGTTTTCTTTGTCGTTCAGGAGTTCTTCGTAAAGCTTTTCGCCGGGACGCAGGCCGGTGTAAGTTATCTGAATATCTTTTCCAAGGGTTAATCGCGATAGCTTAATCATCTTTTTGGCCAGGTCGAGGATTTTGACGGATTTCCCCATATCGAAAATAAAAATCTCACTTCCTTTGCCCATGGTGGCAGCTTCGAGCACCAGGCTGCAGGCTTCGGGTATGGTCATAAAGTAGCGGGTAACTTCGGGGTCGGTGATGGTGACGGGGCCGCCACGTTCTATCTGGTCGCGGAAAAGAGGAATCACTGAGCCATTAGAACCCAATACATTTCCAAAACGAGTGGTGACAAACCGCGTAACATGTTTCTCGTTCATCGCCTGAGTGTACATCTCGGCTATGCGTTTGCTGGCGCCCATGATGCTGGTAGGATTTACAGCCTTATCGGTAGAAATCATCACAAATTTATCAACCTTAAACTCCACAGCCAGATTGGCCAGAATGCGGGTGCCAGCCACATTGGTGTGAATGGCTTCCACAGGATTGTTTTCCATCATGGGAACATGCTTGTAGGCGGCGGCATGAAACACAATTTGAGGAAGAAAAGTGGCAAATATCTTACGCATCCTTACCTCATTATTGATATCGCCCACAATAATTTCTACAGGAATGTTGCGTTTCACCTCGTTCAACTCAAGTTCAATATTATACAAAGGAGATTCGGCCTGATCGAGGAGGATGATGCGCCCCGGACTGAAGCGCG
>CAYYQJ010000381.1:0-3962 GCA_964473775.1 uncultured Bacteroidales bacterium
AAGAGTTCTTAATGTGAACAAAGCCATACACATGTTGCTTTATAGCAAAGGGAAAAAAGACAACCCCTTGTTTTCAGGTTTTTCGGCCAATTAAAATAAAATGTTTTTACAAAAACTGATTCTCACCCATTTCAAGAACTATCCGGTTCTAGCTTTGCTATTGTCCGACAAAATCAATTGTTTTGTGGGCAGTAATGGTGTTGGCAAAACCAATCTGTTGGATGCCATTCATTATCTTTCTTTTTGTAAAAGCTATTTCAATGTGGTGGATACTCAAAATATTCAGCACAATCAGGAGTTTTTTTCTATTCAAGGTGTGTTTTTAAAAAATGATGATGCACCGGATATTGTTTTTTGTAATCAAAAAAAGAATCACCGCAAGGTGATGAAGATAAATAAGAAAGAATATGAACGCCTGGCCGACCATATAGGATTATATCCTCTCGTGATGGTTTCTCCTCACGACAGCGACCTGATTTATAGCGGAAGCGACGAAAGACGTAGGTTTCTGGATAGTTTCATCAGTCAGTTCGACAGGACTTATCTGGATAATCTGATTAATTACAACAAAGCCCTCTTTCAAAGAAACCGCCTGTTGAAAATCTTTTTTGAACAACGTACTTTTGATAAAGATTCACTTGAAATATGGAATGATCAACTGCTGATGTTGGGGAATAAAATTTATGATAAACGATTGAGTTTTATTGAAGATTTTACTCCTTTTTTCAATAAATATTATCATCTAATCAGTGGAAATAAAGAACAGGTTTCATTAACCTACGAATCGCAGTTAAGCCAGACTACTATGGACGAATTACTGATAAAAGCTCAACCAAAAGACCTTGCAGTTCAATACACAACGGTGGGTGTTCACAAAGATGATTTGATTTTTAATATTGGAGGATTGCCCTTAAGAAAATTTGGTTCACAGGGACAACAAAAGTCATATACTATTGCCATTAAACTGGCTCAATTTGAATATACCAAAAACATCAAAGGTTTTAAACCCATTCTGCTGTTTGATGATATCTTCGACAAACTGGATGACCAAAGAGTAGAACATATTGTAAAAATGGCTACCGAAAATAATTTCGGTCAGGTGTTTATCACAGATACGCAGAAAGAGCGCATTGTGAGCACTATGAAGAAAATAAATTCGCCAGGGAAAGTGTTTATGATTGAAAATAACAATGCAGAAGAAATTGAGATTATATGAAAAGTGACGAAAAACCGTTAAAGGCAGTAATAAGAGAGTTTGTTGAAGTGTACAGGCTTAAAAACAAATTGAACCAATATCGTTTGATAGAAAAATGGGATGCAGTGGTGGGCAAGATGATTGCAAAACACACCCAGAAAATTTCTATAAATAAAAAGACTCTGTATGTTGAAATTGACTCTTCTATTGTTAGGAATGAAGTGTATTTACTTAAATCGAAAATCATTGCTGAGCTGAACAAAGAATTCGATCAGCCCATTATTGATACGATAGTTTTTAAATAAGAATTTTATGTGTAGAAAGTTTTATTTCATCATTTTAGTGATTACGAGTCTGTTTGTTCTTTCATGTAATTTTTCAAAGCCAATCAACGGAAATGGAAAACTAACAAAGACTGAAAGAGAGTTAAAAGACGATTTCACTTCTGTAGAAATCGAAGGTGATTATACTCTGGTTTTAAATCAGGGGAGCACTGCGAAGCTAAGTGTAGAGGCCGATGATAATATTGCTGAATATATTGAAGATAAGGTGAAAAGCCATAAGCTCATTATAAAAAATAAGAAGAAGATTCATTCGGATAAAGGCATCACCATTTATCTCACCATCAACAATATTAAGCAAATTGACTTGTCGGGTGCGGTGGTGTTGCATTCGGCTGATAAGATTAATTTTGATTCGTTCACCATCAATCTCAATGGAGCCAGCAATGTGGGAATGGATTTGAATTGTTATTCGTTTAAAGCCACCTGCAACGGCAGTAGCACACTGAAACTGTTGGGTGCAGCTAACGATGCCGACATCGAAGTTACCGGAGCATGCGATATTGATAACCAACAAATGCCTGTAGAAAACATGAAACTAAATGTTGACGGTGGAGCCAAAGTGATTGTGAATGTACTTGCCAAACTGGATGTAAAAGTAAAAGGCTCTGCCCAGGTAGAATACTATGGTTCGCCTGATGTGCATAAAGAAATTACCGGAAGCGGAACCGTTGAGAAAATATTTTAATACCTGATTGTTATGAACAGAGAATTGACTGTAGGAACCCGTGTTGACCATGAAAGATATGGAGAAGGCGTTGTTAGTAAAGTAAACCTCACCAATTACGAAATCATTTTTGTGAGAGGCGGCAAGATAGAGTTTTCGAAAAGCAATAAAGATATTGAAGTGCTTGAGTTTAATGAAATGTCGAGTGGGGGAGGTGTAGAAGCCATCGACCTGAATGCATTCGAGCAGGTGATGATTCATTTTCTGGATAAATACGGTGCTTTTCAGGAAGTGATAGAAATGGGCGAGAAATGGCAGGGCGGTACCATGATTCTCCAACCCGGCAAAGCCGAACTAAAACCCAAAGAAATTCCTATAGAAGCTTTCTTCCATAAAATAGTGATGCTTCGCGACAGGCTCAGGGTTTTAGAACAGAATATCAACAGCAATGCAAAACTCAGCGACCAGGAAAAAGTAGATATGCAGCAATATATTACCCGCATCTACGGAAGTTTGACTACCTTTAACATTCTTTTTGCCGACAAGGATGATTATTTTGTTGGTGCCGGTGGAAAAGAAAATAATTAAGCCTAAATTTCGTTACCCTTCTAAAAATACCAATAATTGAAAATAAATATCATTACCGAATACTCCTTATGGTTTAGCATTCTGTGCCTTATATTGGGTTTTGCCTATGCTTTTGTACTTTATTATCGCGAAAAGCATCACGAATTTAAGAAGCTTACCATACGCTTACTCTTTGTTTTTAGAACATTAAGCGTTAGTTTGGTTGCCTTTTTGCTGCTTTCGCCTTTGGTAAAAACTACTTCAAGAACCGTTGAAAAACCCATTGTGATTTTAGCTCAGGATAATTCTCAATCTATCGTATTTGCCAAAGATTCGGCAAAAGTGCGAACCGATTATGTGGCCGAAATGAAAAAACTTACCGAGTCTCTTTCTGATGATTATGATTTGAAAACATTTTCTTTCGGTGATAAAGTTCAAGAAGGAATACCCTATACTTTCAATGAGAAACAAACCGATATGGCTGCCATGTTCGACGAAATCAAGGCACGCTATACCAATCGCAACATCGGTGCGGTAATCATTTCGTCGGATGGTTTGTTTAATCAGGGAAGCAACCCGGTTTATGCTACTGAACAGCAAAAATATCCCATCTATACCATTGCCATGGGCGATACCAGTGTGCAAAGAGATTTGAAAGTGGCCAGAGTAAATTATAACCGTATATGCTATTTGGGCAATCAGTTCCCAATGGAAATTGTGGTGGTTGCCGATAAATGTACAGGCGAAAAAGCTACCCTTACGGTGAAAAAAGACAATGAAACTGTGTTTACCAAAGCTGTTGATATCAACTCCCCCCATTATCTGGAGACCATTCAGGTGCAGTTGGATGCCAAAAAACCAGGCATTCAGCATTACCGCATTTCTGTTTCGCAACTCACCAACGAAATCAGCTATGTGAACAATTATCAGGATGTGTTTATCGAAGTGTTGGATGGCCGCGAAAAGATATTGATATTGGCTGGTGCACCTCATCCCGATGTTTCGGCATTGAAACAGAGCATAGAAAACAATCAGATTTATCAGGTGGATGAATTTCTGGCTGACGATTTTCATGACTCTTTCGATAAATATAATCTGGTGATTCTGCATCAGATTCCTTTCAAAGGAAAAAATCAAACAGCCATTTTGTCCGACCTCAGTAAGCTGAAAATCCCTGTATTGTATATTGTTG
>CAYYQJ010000382.1:0-3952 GCA_964473775.1 uncultured Bacteroidales bacterium
CTAAAAACAACTTCACAAACATGAAACAAGCGAATAAGGAATGGCAAGAAATATTCCTTCCCCAAATAACCTGGAATGACGTTTATAAACAAGTAAAGTCCACCAAGGGAGGTGGGGGGTTTAATGGATGGGGGGTTGCCAAAAAAATCGCCAATCGAAAAAAAAACAAAGAAGCATTCCAAAAACTATACTCAATGGTAAATACCAGCCTAACCCCGTTAGGCGAGTAGAAATACCAAAAGAAGAAGGGAAGAAACGACCTTTGGGAATCCCAACGGTTGTAGACAGGGTCATTCAACAAGCGATAGCACAAATACTATCACCACTCTACGAACCACTTTTTAGTGATTATAGTTATGGATTTCGTCCACGACTGAGTACTCACCATGCACTAAAACAATGTCAAAAGTATATAAGCGAAGGCTATAAATATAGCGTTGATATGGATTTAGAGAAATACTTTGATACAGTAAATCACAGCAAACTGATAGAAGTATTATCAAGGACAATAAAAGATGGCAGAGCAATATCACTGATTCATAAATACCTGAATGCTGGAATTATTGAGAAAGGGAAATTTGTAGAGACGGAAATAGGTGTACCACAAGGCGGACCATTAAGTCCATTGTTGAGCAATATTATGCTAAATGAATTGGACAAAGAATTGGGAAGGCTCGGCCATAAATATGTGCGATATGCTGATGATTGTATGATTCTATGCAAAAGTAAACGAGCAGCCCAAAGAACACTTGCTCATATAATTCCATTCATTGAAAAGAAACTGTTTCTGAAAGTGAACAAGGAAAAGACAGTAGTAGCACATATCAAAAGCGTAAAGTTTTTGGGATATGGCTTCTACATTAATAAGAGCAAAGGAAGATTGCGGGTACATGCCAAAAGTATTACTAAAATGAAAGTGAAGTTAAAACATCTGACTTCACGAAGCAACGGTTGGGGCAACGAAAAGCGGAAAGTAGCACTTAGACAATTCATAATTGGCTGGGTAAATTACTTTAAATTAGCTGACATGAAACAACTGTTACTAGAAATTGACAGTTGGTATCGAAGGCGATTACGTATGGTAATCTGGAAACAATGGAAAAGGGTAAGAACTCGATTCATAAATTTGATGAAACTGGGAATATCCCGATTTCAATCCCGATTATTTTCCAACACTAGGAAAAGTTACTGGCGTACCGCCAAAAGCCCAATTCTTCAAACTTCAATCAGCAATGTATTACTTGAAAAGGCAGGATACTTATTTTTCACGACTTATTATCGCTCTGTTCATGAACAAAATTAAGAAACCGCAGTATGCCGAACGGCACGTACGGTGGTGTGAGAGGACAGTAGGTGAAATAATCACCTACTTCCTACTCGATTTTATTATTATGGCGATATAAAATTGTATCTTGAAGTTAGTAAAGTATCTAATTAGTATAGGTTTGTTGGTTTGTTGATGTTTTTGTTAAAAAGATTGGATAGTATAAAAATTTTCAAATAAAAAAGTGTTACTTTTGATAAACCAATTATTGCAAAATATAATAATCTTAATTTTTTGATATGCTGAAACAAAAAAAAAATACAAATGATTTGTCCAAACAAAGTCAAATAGCTAATAAAGCTATAAAGGAATTTTTGGAATCCAATTCTGTATTTTCTCCGGATGACTTAAATAGACTACATGAGATAAAGGCCTATGTGCGTATGTTGGAAGCTAAAAATAGAAATATTGTTAGTCACAAATCTGATACAATATCACATATTGGCAATGATTCTGAATATAGGCATATATTTGAGTTTTCCGATATAGGGAATTCAATTACTTTGCTTTCAGGGGAAGTGAATGTAAATCATGCATTCAGTGAAATGTTAGGCTATACAAAAGAAGAGTTGATCTCTAAAAAATGGCAGGAAATTACTCATCCAGATGATGTAGGATACACTCAGGAAATGATAGATTTTTTATTTTCAGGGGAAAAAGAAAGATTGCGTTTTAATAAGAGATTTATTCATAAAGATGGTTCGGTTGTATGGACTGAAATAGGTTCTTGTATTCGAAGTGATTCAGAGGGAAGGCCTCTTTATCTCATGACTAATATTACCAATATAACAAAGAGAAAGCAAATTGAAGATGAGTTGAAAGATAGCCGGGAAAGATATAAAAATTTAATAGAACTGGCTGTTGACGGGATATTACTTGGTTCAAATAAAGGATATATTATTGATGCTAATTCTCATATTTGTAGTATGTTCGGTAGATCGAGAGAGGAAATTGTTGGTAGACATATAAGTGATTCTATTTTTTCACCTGAGAGTTTGAAAAAGGTGCCGCTACGATTTGATAAACTTAATGAAGGAGAAGTAGTAATCAACGAGCGCGTTATTTTGAGACCTGATGGGACTGAAATCGCAATTGAAATGCGAAGTAAAATGATGCCTGATGGAACTTATCAGTCTATTTATCGTGATATTAGTAAATGGAAAAATGATCAGCAAAGATTAAATGATGTTAATGAAGATCTTGAAAAGCTAGTTGTTGAGCGTACTAATGAGTTGTATGGCGCTGACAATGCTATGCAACAAACACGTATAAATTACGAAACATTTTTTAATAGCATTAATGAATTTCTTTTTGTTGTTGATGAAATGGGTAATATCATTCATGCGAATGACAGAGTTATTGACCGCCTGGGATACACAATTGATGGTTTGATTGGCAAACCAATTTGCTTGCTCTACACCAAAGATTATAAGGAGGGAACTAATAAAAGTATCAATGAGTTATTAGCATGTTTTACTGATAACAGTTATACTCTGTTGTATCCAAAATCAGGCACGCCAATATATGTTGAGTCGCGAATCTCTTATGGTGTTTGGAATAATAAAACAGTAATTTTTATTGTAACAAAAGATGTTTCTGAAATAAAACTGTCGGAAGAAAAATTTTCCACATTCTTTAATATAAACCCTTCTGCGTGTGGTTTATCAGATCCGGATACCGGGCAATACATAGAAGTAAATGATGCTTTTTGTGATTTGCTTGGATTTACAAAAGAAGAAGTTATTGGGAAAACTGTTTTTGAATTGGGAATTCTTTCATTTGAGCAGCGAAATTCGCTACTTAAAGATGCCGATAAAAACAGAAAAATAGTTAATGCTGAAGTTGATTTAATTGCGAAAGATGGAAGTGAAAAGCATGTGTTGCTTTCTGCTGAAATGATTGATATTCATGCAAAAACATTCCGTTATACTTCTGTTTATGATATTACAGAGCGTGTACATGCTGAAGCGATGTTGAAAGATATAATTGATAAAAATCCGCTTTCAATCCAAATTGTAGATAAAGAGGGTTATACTATTCAGGTTAATAATGCTCATACAAAACTTTTCGGCATGTGTCCACCTCCAGATTATTCGGTATTTGCGGACCCTCAATTACAAACCAAGGAGTTTGTTGAATTGGTTGAACAACTTAGAAATGGAGAGGTTGTTTATTTTCCTGATTCATATTTTAATGTTTATCAAATCAATCCTGATTTTCCGAATATACCTGTTTGGGTTAATGTGGTTGCTTTTCCATTATATGGTAAGGGGGCTGACCTGGATCGATTTGTAATAATGCACGAAAATATTACTGATAGAAAGCTAGCTGAGATTGCCTCAATTGAGAGTGAAAAGAAATATCAAACTTTGTTTGAGAATGTTCATGATGTTTTTTATAAAGTATCACCCGATGGAATTTTATTGGAAATAAGCCCATCCATAAATAAATTGGGAGATTATACATTCGACGAACTAATTGGCACGTCGGTTTTTGAATTGTATGAAAATAAGGAAGACCGGGATGTTTTTTTAGAAGCAATTAGAAAGAAGGGTGAAGTGGTTGATTATGAAGTATTGCTTAGAGATCGGAAGAGCGTCGTGTAGGGAAAGAGTGTTCAGAGCCGTG
>CAYYQJ010000383.1:0-3947 GCA_964473775.1 uncultured Bacteroidales bacterium
TTTCAAGCAGAAGACGGCATACGAGATACCTTCAGGTGACTGGAGTTCAGACGTGGCTCTTCCGATCTCAACACTCCTGAGGCATTTATCCCGCTTCACGAACCTCGGTTTACAGGCAACGAAAAGAAATATCTGAACGAATGTATCGACTCCACTTTTGTGTCGTCCGTAGGCAAATTCGTGAATAAATTCGAGGATGATATCAAGCAATATACATGCGCAAAATATGCCATTGCCACCTCCAATGGCACAGCCGCCTTGCACATTGCCCTGCTGCTTGCCGGCGTAAAGCGCAACGAACTGGTGATAACCCAGCCATTAACCTTTATTGCTACCTGCAATTCCATCGCCTATATTGGCGCCGACCCGCTTTTTGTCGATGTGGATAAAACAACCCTAGGACTCTCAGCCGAAAAACTGTATGATTTTCTGAAAAACAACACCCTCATCAATCACAAGGGCGAATGTGTTCATTACGAAAATCACAAACGCATTGCCGCCTGTGTGCCTATGCATACTTTTGGTTTCCCAAACGAAATTGATAAAATTGTTTCCATTTGCAATGAATTCCATATTCCCGTTGTGGAAGATGCCGCCGAATCCATTGGCAGTTTTTATAAAAATATGCATACCGGAACTTTTGGGCTCCTGGGCACTTTTAGTTTTAATGGCAACAAAACCATTACCTGTGGGGGTGGTGGCGCTGTGATTACCGACAACGATGAACTCGGCCTGCTTGCCAAACATCTAACCACTCAGGCCAAAATGCCTCATCCCTGGGAATTCAAACACGACCACATCGGCTACAATTATCGTATGCCCAACATCAATGCCGCATTGGCTTGTGCCCAACTTGAAAATCTGGAGTCATACATAGAAAACAAACGAGAACTAGGCAAAATGTACGCCGCCTTTTTCGCCAATTCACCCATACGTTTTATTTCAGAACCCTCCAATTCCCGTTCCAACTCATGGCTTCATTCCGTTTTGTTAAACGACCGAACCGAGCGCGACGCCTTTCTGGATTATACCAACAAAAATGGTGTAATGACTCGCCCCTCATGGACATTGATGAACAAACTAAACATGTTTAAACATTGCGTCACAGGAAATCTGGATAACTCACAGTATATCGAAGACCGATTGGTGAATATTCCGAGCAGCGTGAGGATTTAGAAGTTTGAAGACGGAAGTCCGAAGATGGAAGTCCGAAAATTAATCCTTCAGTTCTCTTAGTGCCTTAGTGGTTATCCTTTCATGTTTAGCCCACTATTGCAAAACCACCACCACACCCAATTTGCGATGCATTTTTTCTTTATCGCAGGTAGTTTTATAATCCAGTTTCCAGGTATAAACTCCCACTTTTACGACCTTACCTTTATATTTTCCATCCCACCATTGATGGACATCATTGGTTTCAAAAACAAGTTCGCCCCAACTCGAAAAAATCATGAAATGATATTCAGGAATACCCGTACAAGCCGGTCCGAAGAGTTCATTGAGCCCATCGTCGTTAGGTGTAAATGAATTGGGAATAAAGAAAGTGGATGGAGTTCCAACCACACTTATTGTATCACTCAAAGTGCATTGATTGTTCGAAACCATCACCCAATAATTCCCGGGTTCAGTTATAATAATAGTACTATCAGAGCTTCCTGTTGACCATGCAAATGAGGTATAATTGCCATGAACTGATAAAATGATTTCCGGATGATTGCATAACGACATTTCTCCGCCCAAATTAAGTTGAGGCACTACATTTACATGAATGGAATCATAAGCAAAACAACTTCCGATGATGGCCTCCACCCAATAAGCTCCGGTTTGATTCACCACTATGGATGAAGTATTTTCCCCTGTCGACCATAAGTAATAAGCTCCGGGATTATTGGCGCTAAGCTGCAAAGTATTTCCGGGACAAAGCGTAACATCACTTCCCAGATTTACAGTTGGTGGTGCTGAAAACCCAATATGAATGCTATCCACTGCCGTGCAAACCTGATTGCTCACCGAAACCCAATAAGTGCCGCTGCTTGTAGCCGATATGGTTTGCGAAGTTGCTCCTGTCGACCAGATATAGTTGTTGCCAGGATTTCCTGCATCCAAGGTTTGTGATGTAGCTCCGCAAAGAGTTATATCATTTCCAAGATTCACCTGCAAGGTTTGAAAATTGATGTGAACAGTATCGGTATCCGAACAATTGCCATTGCTCACCGAAACCCAATAAGTCCCCGAATTGCTCACAGGTATGCTTTGTGAAGTTGCTCCCGTTGACCAAAGATACGTTCCGCCGGCATTTCCGGCATTCAACACCATATTGCTCCCCGAACAAAGGGAAGTATCATTTCCTAAATTCACCACCACAGGCGGATAAATTGTAATCGTATGTTGCACCGTATCGCTTATGGAACCTTGATTGGCTATTAAGGTAACCGTATAACTCCCCGGATTATTATAAAAATGTGTAGGATTTGCCAACACCGAAGTATTGTTGATGCCCGATGCAGGGTCGCCGAAATTCCAGAAAAAGCTGTTGAAACCCGATAAATTTTGTGTTTGAAACTGCGAAGAATCCCCCTGACACGAATTTTGATATGTGAAATCAGGAATAGAGAAAGGCGTTAATATATATTGTGGAAAACCTGCCTGTCCCGTTTTTCCCGCCAGATACAAACCATTATCCACAAAATTACAGGCTGTACCTGCCGCATTCGGATTATTAATTACTCCCACGTAAAGGGCATCCATCTTGGCCACATAAATTTTATTGTCGGGACCTAATTGCAAAAATCCCGCTTTATATCCCGCATTTGGCGAAGTAGCCAAGCCCACAATGGTTGACGAAGCCGCAATATTCGCTGCACTTCCTGCCAGTAAATCGAATTGGTAAACTTCCGCATTGGTCCATTTGGTGGCATACAACTTGCTTCCGTCGGGCGAAAACTGCCCCCCCCACGAGCGATAGTAACCCGAAATTTGAATCTGATTGGATATAACTCCTGTGGTTTTGTCAAAATCATAAACCTCAACAAAGCCTAACTCATACGTTCCCATTGCCAATCTTGTTCCATCGCAATTTGCCGTCAGTTGCCCGGCAGCATTGTACCCGGCCTGGCTGCCTCCCGTTTGCACAGGGCCAATATTCGTAATCACCGGAGCGCTTATGCCCGAAGCCGTTAGCAGGTAGCTATAAAAGGCATTGCTGTTCCATTCATGCGTAATAATCCATACATCCGTGCCATTCGAATGTTTCACGGCAGTTAGTTTTTCGCAAACTGGGGTAAGCAACTGATTGTTTTTCGAAATCACATCCCCATTGCCTCCCTGAAGGTTCATATCAACAATAGCATATTGAAATCCTGCAGGATATCCGAAGTAAGTTAAAGTGAAAATATAATACAAGTTGGCACTGCCTGGTTTGCGTACGATTATAGAAGCATGAGCATAAGCGGTTCCGCTGCCCATCAAATCAAAACCATTGGGCATTTGTGCATGAAGTCGGTTATATACATGAAGCCCGTCGGAATACATAATCAAATTGCCCGAAGCATCCGAAATAGTAGAAGTTTGATCCGAAATATGAACCAAGCCATTGGTTGTTGCCGATGCAGGATTGGTATTAAAATTAATTCCACAATTAAAACCGAAATACCAATTGTTGAACTCGCCCTGCGAAAACAAATTCCCGAAGAAAGAAAGGAATAACGTGAGAAGAAGAAGGCGTTTCATGGGGTGATTTGTTTTTAAAAACTACAATTCTTATTAAAACTTCTGGTTTATGATAAATTTTTAGCAAATATAGATTTTTTTAAGGTTGGTTATACAATTTGACTCATTTTTTTTATCAAAGAAATTAATTGGAACAGATTGTCAGTTTCCTTTCACTAATACCTATTTTTCTCTCAAACAATTTAAACCCCACATTATCAAACCAATTCCCTTTCTTT
>CAYYQJ010000384.1:0-3939 GCA_964473775.1 uncultured Bacteroidales bacterium
CTTATCTGGTTCCGGATAACCACAACAATCCTACCGACATTTATATTCCCAAAGAGAAAACACTCAATGCCAAAGATGGCGATAAGGTGTTGGTTAAAGTTACCGAGTGGCCTGAAAATACAAAAAATCCTATTGGTGAAGTGATTTCCGTTTTAGGCAGGCCGGGCGAAAATAATGTAGAAATGCAATCCATTATCGCCGAATATGGTTTTCCTCTGGTTTTTCCTCCCGCTGTGGAAGAGGATGCTGCGAAAATTGACATTAAAATATCGGCTCAGGAAATCAAAAAGCGCCGCGATTTCCGAAAGATATTCACCATTACCATCGACCCTGCTGATGCCAAGGATTTTGATGATGCCATTTCTTTACAAAAACTTTCCGACGGAAACTGGGAAGTAGGCGTTCATATTGCCGATGTGTCGCATTATGTGGTTGAAAACTCTGATCTTGACGAAGAAGCTTACAGTCGCGGAACTTCCATTTATCTGGCCGACCGTGTGGTGCCCATGTTGCCCGAAATTTTATCAAACAATGTCTGTTCTTTAAAGCCTCATGAAGACAAGCTTTGTTTTTCGGCAGTTTTTAAAATGACTGATAAAGCCGAAATTCTGGATGAATGGTATGGAAAAACCATCATCAATTCCGACCACAGGTTTAATTATGAAGAAGTGCAGCTCATCATAGAAACCAAAGAAGGGATTCATGTGGACGAAATTCTCACTTTTCATCATCTGGCTTCTTTGCTGCGCGAAGAGAGATTCAAACAGGGTTCTTTTGCTTTTGATACCGAAGAAGTGCGTTTTAAGCTGGACGAAAAAGGCAAACCCATAGAGGTTTATATCAAACAACAAAAAGACTCAAACAAACTGATTGAAGATTTTATGTTGCTCGCCAACCGAAAAGTGGCTACACTGATTGGGAAACCCAAAGACGAAACCCCCGCAAAAACCTTTGTTTACAGAATTCACGATAAGCCGCAACCTGAAAAATTGCTGGTGTTTACCCAATTTGTTAAAAAACTGGGCTATACCATGAATAATAAATCTACCAAAACCATAGCCGATTCGTTTAATAACCTATTCGAAAAAGTGAAAGGCAAGGGCGAAGAAAATATGATCAATCAGCTTGCCATACGCACCATGGCTAAGGCCGTTTATTCTACCGAAAACATTGGCCACTATGGCTTATCTTTTAAATATTATTCTCATTTCACCTCCCCAATCCGCCGCTATCCCGATTTGATGGTACACCGATTGCTGGAACGATACATGAAAAATCAGTTTTCGGTGGATAAGCAATTGTATGAAGACAAATGCAAACATTGTTCGGATATGGAAAAACACGCCACCGATGCCGAACGCGCTTCTATTAAATACAAACAGGCCGAGTTTATGCTCGATAAAGTAGGTCAGGTTTTCGAAGGACACATCAGCGGGGTGAGCAAATGGGGGCTGTATGTCGAAATTATTGAAAACAAATGCGAGGGTATGGTTTCCATCAGAGATATGGCCGACGATGCCTATTATATTGATGAAGATAATTTTGTGGTTATAGGCCAATATACCGGAAAACGATACCGTTTAGGCGATACCGTGAAAATTAAAGTGAAACGAATAGAGCTAAGCAAAAAACAAATCGACTTTATGTTGGTAGTTTAGCCGGGATCAAATATTGAGTCCACTCTGAAAAGTCCATTAGGACTAAAAACGCCCCAGGTTCACAGATTACTTTTCGAAGCTCATTCAATATTGCCTAATATACCTTACAGTTTTTTACAACATAATGGCTCCGCCATTCACCGGTTGGTAATTTCCTGTGATGAATCGCGATTCGTCGGACGCATAAAACAACACCGCTCCTGCCACATCTTCGGGCAAACCTATGCGGCGCATGGGTGTTATGTTGGCAACAATTTCTTTATGAGCTGCCGACAAACCACTGGTGGCATCGGTATCGGTAAGCCCGGGAGCAACTATATTGACTCTGATTCCTATGGGACCCAATTCAAAAGCCAATGATTTGGCGAAACCATCCAGGGCCGATTTGGCAGTGGTATGTGTCGAGAAACCAAAACTGGGCCTGCGCGACGAGCCACTGGAGACAATAATGATAGAACCCGATTTACGCGCCATCATAGCAGGCAGGGCTGCTTTGATGGTCCAGTAGCTGCCTTTGATTTCGTTCAGGATTTTTTTTTCGAAATCGTCCCACGATTGTTCCATAAACGGAGCCATTTTAAAACTGGCACCTGCATTTAAAACCAGAATATCAATTTTGCCCAGTTGTTGCTGCACCTCCTGTACCATTTGTTCGGCTTCTGCCTGATTAAAAATATCGGCTTTAACCGCTATGGCTTTCCCCTGATTTTGAAGGATATTATCCACCAGCTCCTGAGCTTTTTCTTTACTGTTGTTGTAGTTGATAGCCACTGCGGCTCCATGTTTAGCCAGTTTCAGAGCCGATGCCGCTCCTATCCCTCTGCTTGCACCACTTACGAGTGCTACTTTACCTTGTAAAAGCATAATTTAAGTTGGGTTTATTTTGTTTTTGTTGTTTGTTTTGATGAAACAAAATTAGAAGGTTTTTTTCAAACTACATTAATTTTCAAAAGAAATCATGATTGCAGTTTATTTTGTTGTTAGTTTAACCACTAACAACAAAATGGAGATTATGACTTTGTTGTTTTTTCTTCAGTTTCAAAATCCTTTAATGTCTTACCGTTTTTTTGTTTCCATTCAATTAAACCATTTGCATTCCTACCCATAACCATAACAGCAGCTGTTGATGGGCTTGAAAAAATATAAATCATAAGAACTAACATTTAAAACCTTACACATCATGTCAGAAACATTCCCAACAACTAGCGAAGGACTTTACACCTATTTTGGAATAGCAATACCCTATTTGGTAGCCAACAAAACAAGATTCGGAATCGATACCATAATCTTAGCTGCCTTAACAGCCGCTTATGGCGACAACGCCACTGCCGGCACATACTTCTTTAATTATGCACTTTGGGCTAACAAACTGGTAAGCCGTACTTCCATTGTATCAGAAAATCTTGATGATAATGAAAATGATATCATAGATATGCTGATGACTATTTATGATGATATTCCTGCCACAATCTGGACCACTGCCGACCGCAAAATTTAAGACGTCAGCGTGGTGCCGAACGCTCTTATACACCTCATACAGCAGTTATTGAAGCCAAAACCTGGATGCATAATAAACTGATTGGCCCGAATCAATTCAGAGTATATTGCAGTTCTAAAGAAGATTCGGGTCGTGCCAGTATCAACCGCGAAAAAGGCGCGAATTCTATAGATTTGGCCATTTGTATTATTTGTCCATTAGATAATGCTTTGGCCGATGATGTAGCATCGGGCAAAGTTAAAAAAGAGCCGGTAAAATCGCCTACCGAATGTCCGTATCACGAATTGAGTCATAAGGCAAACATTCTGATGATATTTAAGGATGCTTACCGCAAATGCGATGTGTATATTTATGCCCGTCAATACGACGACCGTCATCCCGAATTGGCCGGACCCTGGAGCGAGGTAATGGTTGTTACAGTGCCGTAAGTTCTTCTGTTGAGCATTGAGCATTGAATGTTGTTTGTTGAGCATTTTAAAAATTTTCAATGCTCAACAAACAATTTTCAATTTTCAACGGTCGTGAAAAAATCAGCAGGAATCTTGCAGACTTATAAAGGTGTTTAAAAAAGAGACTTAAAGTTGAGATTGTCCAAAAATTTAGAATCAAATAAAAAAGGAAGTAATAGATATATCGCTTCCTTTTTTTTATACTTTAACTTTAAGTACTTTAGGCACTTGAAGTACTTTAGCTCACTTCTCTTAGATAATATTTAATCGCGCCAGCAGGGCTTTTCTATAGAAATTGCCTACAGGAATTTCTTTCATAGTATCTTCTAAAACC
>CAYYQJ010000385.1:0-3937 GCA_964473775.1 uncultured Bacteroidales bacterium
AAATGACCAATGACAATTTATAAATGACCAATGACCAATGACCAATTATTTTATTTATTCACAAAATTCTCCAGATACTTATATTCAGGAGTAAATTCTCCTTTGTGCAAAATCATGCCTTTTTTAATGGCGCGGGGCAAATCAACATCTTCGTAATGCATATCATAATCGGCATTGGCAAGAGGTTTTATAAAACTGGAAAGCATATCGCCAAATGAATAAGAAGAATCGCGGGGCAATTCGCTTGGCAAAATATCAACAGCCATATCCAGTATGCCACGGCCTTCAAATCCCATGCTATAGGTGTCTGTAATAGGATCATAAACATACACAGGGTCTTCAATGTGAGTGCCTGCATGGGTGCATTCAATAGAGCCATCGGGGTCGCAGGTGATATCACCAATAATCAAGAGCTTGGGATTGCCTTTGGCAAAAGCTTTTTTCAGATATTCTTTGGTGAGGATGCGAGGATAGCGGCTGTCCCAATACATACAATTCATCAAAACCGTAAGATGAGGCAGATATTTCTCGAATTTGCTCTTATAATCCTGTGGATTGGCATACAAATCGTGCAAATCAAATTCTTTACCTTCTTTATGTTCGTAGATATCTTCTTCGCGGAAAATCACTTTATAAATGATATTGTCGGGCAAATGATGTCTGTTTTTCAAAGTCATCAGTTTCTCAGGCGAAATTTCTTTTACAGGCAACAATCCCAAAATTTCCTGTGCACCATTCGACACATTGCCATATCCGGTAAATCCTACCACAAAAGGTTTCAATCCCTTTGTAATCCCATTTTCTGAAAGCAACTGTCCGATGTCGGATATTTCGCGCTTGGCTTCATCCAATGAATGGTAGGTGCAAGCCTGTTTTATGCGGTTGAGTTTTGAATCAACACCCAGATGTTTCTGACGTTGCCCATACGACCACATGGTATTAATCATTCCGGCCAATCCGGCATATTTTCCAAAGAATATCAGTCGTTTGCCTTGCTCGTCAACAATTTTCTCATAATCTACCAAATTGCACTTTAGCTCCATCATTCGGCGAAGCATGGGCATATTATAGGGTTGGCCTTTTATCACGTGCGAGAAAAACACGTAGGTTTTTTCGGGTTCAAAAAAGCTTACAGGCATTTCTTTTATGCCTAAAATTACGTCGCATTTTTTTAAATCTTTAGCAATTTTTGCTCCTGATTTAATATACTCTTCGTCTTTAAAAATTCTTTTTTCAGAAGTTTGAACAATAAAGTCGAGTTTATGATGATGAATCAAACGTTCAATATGCTTTGGGGTTAAGGGTGCTCTGCGTTCCAAAAGGTATTTGTCTTCGTGTCTGATACCAATAAATTTGCTCATAGAAATATTTTTTGCAAACTTAGTAAAATTTTATCATCTGCAAATTGCAATTTCCAGAAGCCAAAATCCAAATCAAAAAACACATTTTCACACTCTGATATTGCCATCTTTAAGAATTTGTTTATTTTTGGCATAAATTTTGTTTTTCAGGTTGCCATAATTCAATAAAACTTTTAAATAATGAAAACCATTGTAGGCCTTTTAATAAGTATGTGTTTCTTGCTGATTTCAGTTAATACTTATTCACAAACAAAAGAAAAAACCAAAGCAGAATCAAAAAACGAAAGCACTGTTTCGAAAAAAGCTACACCAATGGTGCAGCAAAAACAAAATGAAAAAGTGGTGGTGAAAAGCAACACTGCTGACAACCATACTGCTGTTAAATCAAGTGATGGCAATGTGGGTAATAAACCAAAAAATGTGGCCAATACCAAAGCGGTTCGTAAAGGAACCAAAAAAGTTGCGACTACTACTAATAAAAAAGAATAATTACACCTTAAACTTAATACAATGAAAAGATTATTATTACTAAGCTTAGTGCTGCTCGCCTTTGTTGGCAAAATTTCAGCTCAATCAGATGTTTCATTCTTTTGCCAGGATGGACTCAAATTTTATGTTATCGTAAATGGTATCAAACAAAATGATACACCTCAAACCAATGTAAAGGTATCAGGATTAACCGCGTCGAACTATAAAGCAAAAATTATTTTCGACAATGCTACCATTCCTGCTATCGAAAAAACACTCTTTACAAAAGATGCAGATGGTAAATTTTCGAGCTTATCTTACAATATTCGTAAAGATAAAAACCAAAATTATGTGTTGCGTTTAAACAGTATGGACGAAGTGGCTTCCACTCCTCCTCCCAGCGGGCAATATACTACCCAACTTTGGGTTGAAGAACGTCCTGCAACTGTTACAACCAATCAAACCACTACCACTGTTACTACCAATGCCAACTCAAACACCAATGGTGGCGGAGTTAGCATTAATGCTACCGATCCTGTAACAGGCGAAGGTGTTAGTATTAATATGAATGTAAATGCCGGAAATATGGGAATGAATGGCGGGGCTGCTGTTACTACAACCACAACTACCACTACAACTCACACTACCAGTTCGTCAAGCACCGGTGTTCAGCACGATGATGGCAATGTTGTGGTTCATAACAACCAACCCGAACATTATATCATGCAAGGTTATAATGGCAAAATCGGTTGTCCATGGCCTATGAGTGCAAGCGATTTTCAATCAGCAAAAAGCTCTATAGCTTCAAAATCATTTGATGATACCAAGCTTACCATTGCAAAACAGGTGATTAGTGCCAATTGTTTGTTCTGTTCGCAGGTAAAAGAAGTGATGATGTTGTTCTCTTTCGAAGCCACTCGTCTCGACTTTGCTAAGTTTGCTTACACCTATGTTTACGATCAGGGAAACTATTTTAAACTGAACGACGCATTCACTTTTGAAAGCTCTATCGACGAACTAAACAGCTACATTAACGGTAAATAATAATTCGTTACAAATCAAATTAAAATGTCGGCTTCAATGGCCGACATTTTTTTTTGTAAATACATTTGGTTTGGTCGATTTATTTGATATAAATTTGCCCCGTTTTTAAATCACATACAAATTACTTACTCAAAATAGGAGGAAACTTAAATGTCTAAAGAAAAAAGCGCAAAGTATGTTTATTATTTCGGTGGAAAAAAAGCCGAAGGAAAAGCAGAAATGAAAAACTTATTAGGTGGCAAGGGTGCTAACCTTGCCGAAATGGTAAACATTGGATTACCGGTGCCTGCCGGATTAACCATTTCAACTGAATGCTGTACTGCATATTATGCTAACAACTGCGAACTGCCCAAATCATTGTTTGATGAAGTTTGGGACGGTATGAAAATGGTTGAAGCAGAAATGGGCATGAAATACGGCGATGCTAAAAATCCATTATTATTATCCTGTCGTTCGGGTGCAAGATCATCTATGCCCGGTATGATGGATACCGTATTAAATGTAGGTCTCTGCACTGCTACCATTCCGGGACTTATCAAAAAAACAAACAACCCACGTTTTGTGTGGGATTCTTATCGTCGTTTGATTATGATGTATGCCGATGTTGTTATGGATAAGGCCGAAGGTCTTGATCTGAACATCCGCAAAAAACTCGACGATATGCTGGACGATTTCAAAAAGAAGAAAAAAGTAGCTCAGGATACTGATCTTTCTGCTGACGACTTAAAAGTTCTGGCTGAAGAATTCAAGAAAAAAATTAAAAAAGAAATCGGTAAAGAATTTCCAGACGATGCAAAAGAACAATTGTTTGGTGGTATTAAAGCCGTTTTCAAAAGCTGGAATGGTAAAAAAGCCATTTCTTATCGTCGCATCGAAGGTATTCCTGACGAATGGGGTACTGCTGTAAATGTTCAGGCTATGGTATTTGGAAATATGGGCGATACATCTGCTACAGGTGTTGCTTTTACCCGTAATCCTGCCACTGGCGAAAATTTATTTTATGGCGAATGGCTCATCAATGCACAAGGCGAAGATGTGGTTGCCGGTATGCGTACTCCAAGTCC
>CAYYQJ010000386.1:0-3923 GCA_964473775.1 uncultured Bacteroidales bacterium
CAGAGGCATTTATACACACCAATTTGAAATGCCGCTGTTGGGTAAAAAAGCCTGGTACATAGCCCGCAAAAGATTTACAGGCAAAAAGAAAACCTGGGGGCCTTTCTGTTTGCCCTGGTACGGACTTATTTCATAGAATAGCTCTATACTCAATATACTACACAAACTCAAGAAAAACTCCCGGAGCATCATTGCCTTCGGGAGTTTTTTTATTGGGCTAAAGCCCGATGATGTGGCGGGCGCTAATATCCCCAGCCTGAAGGCTGGGGTAATTCAAAGCACATGAAATCAGGCAGGATAATAAATGAATTACTCCAACCTTCAGGTCGGGGATTAAGATATGCCTGTGTAAAACGGGCTTCAGCCCAAAATAGGATTATCTCAGTATATCAATAGCCCCGACCTTCAGGTCGGGGATTAAGATATGCCTGTGTAAAACGGGCTTTAGCCCAAAATAATCCTTATTAAGATAAATTCGAAAAAAAATCCCACTTATATATAATTTACCCCGTATCACAATAAAATATTTACTAATTTCGTTTCATAATATCAGAAGCTTGTTTTTCTTCGTTTAAACTATATGGTTATGAAAAAATCGCTTATTCCATTTGCTTTCCTTTCGGTAATGTGTTTCGCGCCGGCCCTTGCCCAAAAACAGGCCGACTACACCTGCTATTTTTATGATAACGAAGCCGACGAAACAGGCCTCGAGGCTTTTGCGATGGATGCCAACACCAACTGTTTGGAAATTACAGGCGCCACTTCCGAAAAAACCCTCAAGCAAATTTTTGTGCATGTGCCCGACAAAGACAAAATACAGCGCATAGAACTCAACGCCTACACAGGCAAACGCATACCCGCGGCCATCAAATCCTTCACAAACCTCCGCCAACTCTCGGTAGTGAGCAGTCCCGATATCAATTATAAAGCCCTGTTTGCCACGCTGCACGACATCAAAAACCTCATCACCCTCGAACTCGACGACAACGGAAGCGCACCCATCCCCTCCAATATCAAGGGCATAGAAAACCTTATAAGCCTCACCATCACCAACTATGATGTGGTGGATGCCGATAAACTTTTCGAGGCACTTACCTGGATACCTGCATTGCAAAGCCTTACACTGGCCTCAAATGGTTATATAAAGATGGAGAAAGATTGTGCTTTCCCCAAAAGCCTCACCAGCCTCGATTTGTCTGATAACTGGCTCAGCTACCTGCCCGATGGCATAGCCAAAACCTCTCAGCTTCATGCGATTGATATTACCGAAAACAATTTCACCGATGCCGACCCTGTGGTGCGTTTGCTCGAAAACCTGCCCCTGCAAAGCATCAAAGTGAACTGTCATGATAAACGCGATTCGCTTATTTTTATGAAGACTTTTCCCGCTTTGGATTTGCAGATAGCCATTTATCACGAGGTGGATAATCCCAACTATATCAAGAAAAACAATAAGATAGAGGCCATGCCTGCCATCACCAACATCTATCGCAATGTGGTGAAACCCCGTGTGGGCGACCCCGAAATTGTGCGCAAAAAATACACCATAGAAAACAATCAGGCCACCACCCTCAACTATTATAGCGGCACCGAAATTCACATACCCGAAGCCGCCTTTGTTGATTCGGCGGGCAAGGCAGTTACTGATAATGTGGATATTTACTATCGTGAGTTTAAAGATATTGTGGATATTTTTGCCAGTGGCGTGCCTATGGGCTATGATAGTGCGGGACAGAAATATCCCTTCCGCACCGGCGGCATGTTCGAGATGTATGCCTTCAACGGCAATCAACCCGTGATGCTGGCGCCCGGCAAAAAGATTGGTTTTGATTTTGCGGTGGTAGATACTGCTAAAGGTTTCAATTTGTATAGGTTGAATCAGAACACCGGGAACTGGAATTTCAATGGACCTCTTGCAGGCAACAAGGTGTCCGGCAAAAACAAATTCTCAGAAGCTTACCGTCTTTACAATCGTCTCTGGAGAACTAACATTGATACTACCAGTTTCGCCGACCGTTATGCCGATTCCACTTATGCACGCACATGGAAGGTTTCCCCCAGCATTTTCGCGAGGAAAAAAGGCTGGCCTGAGCCCAATTTCCGTGTAAAAAGGGTGTTTAAATACAGCAATGTGAAAGAAATCAGGAAACTCCCGAATTTTATTCTCGACATAAAAAGTTATCCTGAGTATAAAGAACTGACCGTTTATCGTGGCTATGTGTGGGCTTATGCGGGCAATCTCAGCCGGAAAGATTTCCAGAAAAAATACGTCAGCCGTAAGAAGTGGGCGGATGCACGGGTGAGTTATCTACCTGCAGATAACAAGTTTATCATTGAGTTGAAATCGCCTTTTGAAGTGGTAACTATGGAAGCATATCCCATCAAGCCCAATTTTACTACCGACACAAAGCAATATGAGAAGACCTATGTACGCCTCGACAACCGCTACAACAAAGCATTGAAAAAGGTAGGGGAGAAATTTAATAAGGACAACAAGGAATCTTATACTCACGAACAGAGTTTTAATTGGAAATTAATAATCAGCGTGATGAGTCCCGCCGAAAAAGCCATGAGCAGAGACGAATGGCTGGCCTACGCCAGAAAAAGAATGGCTATGGAAAAAGACAGCATTGATCGTTTGGCCTTCACTTACGACAATTTCACCCGCAGCTTCGAAATAGATGGGTTCGGCATCTGGAACTGCGATCAGATTATGCGGTTGAAACAACCCATTGAGATATTGGCCACGTTTACTGATGCCTTTCATAATGGAATCAAAACTGCCGAAATAAATGTGATAGACGCCAACATAAAAAGCATATTGTCCTACAACGTAAGCCTGAATGGGGCTAAAATTTTTCTTGATCCCAACACAGAAACCGCCATGTTTATCATCAAAGAAAACGGAGAGTTCGCCATCATTGATAAAAAAACAGTAAAAACTACCATCAACCCCAACGACATCAAAAGCGACTACACCTTCACCGCCTACGAAGTGGACCCCCTGCTGCTCTCCACCGGCGAATTGCGCAAAAAGCTGGGCCTGGAATAAAAGCGGAAGGATATTCTTTAGGGCGGCACCTATATATAATGTGGTGCTGCCTTTCTTTTTTGGAATAGGAAGGAGATTTTTGTTACTCTTGTAATGGCAAATCCGACAGGGAGGTGATGCTTTTAATTTCACCTTTATCAAATTATTGCGCTCATATCTTCATTTTTTTTCGTAAATTTGCAGTATGCTTGTTTAATCTTGCTGTTTACTATCAACAGCAGCGTCAACTTTTAAACAAGTAAATGGATTAATACATCAGTAAATTTTATTCTAAAAAATACCCCAATGAAACAATTTTCTACTTTTATTCTCATTATTTTATGTTGCTTAGGTTTTAGTGTCAAAGCACAGGTTTATACCCAGGGCGATATCACTGTAATGCTGCAACCCAACGGGACTCACGATTCTACCCAATGCCTCAGCACCGGGCAAATGTTTTATTTCATCACCATACAAAACTCATTTGCCGGAGATATGCTTACAGTAAAAGATATGTCCAGCGGCACCATCATTTATCAGGATGTAAATGCTTCAGGCCAAAATCCATGGAATGTGATGGTCCCCAATATGATGATTTCTAATTACATTTCTGATTTCTATGTAAGCGGAGGCTATGCCAGCTTTATGGGACCTCCTACCAAAGTCATTTGCGGAAGCGATACGGTTATCAATATTCAAAATTTCTTTACCGTAGCCGTTCCCAATCCCTGCGAATACGGAAATGTTACCGGTAAAATTTATATAGACGACAACAGCGATTGCAATTTTAATGGCAGCGATACGCCCCTTAATGCTATTTCTTTGGTAGCATCCATAGCCCTCAACAGCCCTTCTGTAAGTGCGACCACTTCTTCGTCAGGCAGCGACATTA
>CAYYQJ010000387.1:0-3908 GCA_964473775.1 uncultured Bacteroidales bacterium
TATTCAGGATTAAATTTAAAGTGTAAATTTGTAACAGGATTTTAAATCAAAAAGTATAAACTTTTTTCAGGACGAGACACAACCCTAATTCTTTCATTTAAAATGATTTTCTATCCTGTCTGCATGTAATCTGTGAATCAGTAGCTATTTCCCTACCCCCTCAATCAAATCATTTATTACCACCGATGCACAATAGCATCCAAAAACCACAGGCATATACGAAATGGTGCCTGCGATTGATTTTTTGTTTGTGGCACTGTTGTTAAACACTACCGATTGTTTCATGGGCTGTTCGGTTGAGAATACGGCTTTAAAACCTGTGGTTACACCCAGCCTTCTAAGCCGTTTACGAATATCGAAAGCAAAGGTGCAGGTATGGGTTTCCGAGATGTCGGCCACTTTTATTTTGCTGATATCCAGTTTGGCACCTGCCCCCATGGCGCTTACAATTCTATGCTGTAGCTTTACTCCATACAGCAGCATATAGGCTTTTGGCGAGAGGGTATCAATGGCATCCACCACATAATCGTATTTATGCTCCAATAATTCAATCATTGGGTCTTCCTTCAGATACTTAAACACCTTAATCAGTTCGATATCGGGATTGATATCCAATAGTCTTGCAGCCAGCACCTCAGTTTTCTTTTGTCCTTCTGTGCTTTTCAAGGCAATCAGTTGGCGGTTTCTGTTTCCGGGTTCCACTACATCGCCATCGGCAATGGTGAGTTTTCCAATTCCTGCACGACACAATATTTCTGCGGCAGCACTTCCTACACCACCTAAACCAATTATTAGAACATGAGATTTTGAAAGGATTTCCAGTTTTTCAGCACCCAACAATAAAGTGGTTCTATTTAGCCATTCAGGATGATTCATAGATTTGATATCCAAACTAAATCTTTATTCAAGTTCCTTAATTCCTTTAGAGATTCTTTGTAGAGTTTCCTCTTTCCCTATCAATTCAATTATAGCAAACAAATCCGGTCCTTTGGAAGCTCCTACTATCAGCAAACGCAAGGCATTCATGATAACACCTGTGTTGAGTTGATTTTCTGTGATAAAATTCATCACCAGAGATTTTGCATTTTCCGCAGAAAAGGGTTCGGCCTGATTTATCAGTTCGGCTACCTTTTCCATTTTTTCGGCGGAATCATTTTTCCACCTATCTTTTACTGATTTGGCATCATAACTTTCGGGAGCATAGAAAAAGAAAGAGGCCTGTTCCCAGAATTCATGTAAAAAGGTCATACGGGCTTTTACCATGCCTATGATGGTCAACAAAAGGTCTTTATTCAAATGAATTACTTTGGTGGTAAGTTCGGGTGCTATTAGTTCTGCAAGTGTAGCATCAGGGATTTGCTGCAGATACTGATGGTTAAACCATTTTGCTTTTTCGGGATCGAATTTGGAGCCTGATTTGCCTACTCTTTCCAACGAAAAAGCTTCTATCAATTCGTCCATAGTAAATATTTCCTGTTCGGTTCCGGGATTCCATCCCAGGAATGCCAGTATATTGATAAACGCATCCGGCAGATAACCCGATTCTCTGTAGCCAGAAGATATTTCCTTGGTTTTTGGGTCGGTCCATTCCAAAGGAAACACAGGAAATCCCATGCGGTCGCCATCGCGTTTGCTGAGTTTTCCGTTGCCATCAGGTTTTAACAATAAAGGCAAATGGGCAAACAAAGGCATTTCGGTTTCCCAACCCAAATATCTGTACAAAAGCACATGTAGAGGTGCCGATGGCAGCCATTCTTCGCCGCGGATTACATGCGAAATCTCCATAAGATAATCGTCAACCACATTGGCTAAATGATAGGTGGGCAATCCATCTGATTTAAAAATCACTTTATCGTCGAGCAGGGTTGAATTCACCCGAACTTCACCACGAATCAAATCGTTTACCAAAACTTCTTCGTTTTCCGGAATCTTAATTCTTATCACATAAGGTGTATCAGATTCTAACAGGCTTTTGGTTTCCTGTTCGCTTAATGATAGCGAATTGCGGAATTGCTGACGATTGCTTTGGTCGTACTGAAATGTTTTCTTTGCCGCTTCATATTCTTTGCGAACGGTTTCCAGTTCCTGTGGAGTATCAAAAGCATAGTAAGCATGTTGGTTTTCTATCAGTTGTTGAGCATATTTGATGTAAATGGCTTTGCGTTCCGATTGACGATAAGGCGCATGAGGTCCGCCCACGCCTACACCTTCGTTAAAATTTATACCACACCATTTCAATGATTCTATAATATAGTTTTCAGCACCTTCCACGTAGCGGGTTTGGTCGGTATCTTCAATACGGAGCAACATATCGCCTCCCAGCTTTTTTGCAAAGAGATAATTATATAAAGCGGTTCTCACTCCGCCAATGTGTAGCGGACCGGTGGGACTGGGGGCAAAGCGTACCCTGATTTTTTCTTTCATAAGAGTAATAATTTGCGGCAAAATTAGTACCTTATCGTCCAAATTGGTGTTTTTTTGGCAAAATATTTTAAATATCAATGCTCAAGTAACAAATAACAAAAAAACTTCAATTTCGAATTTTTGAAATTTCAAATGGTTTTGATATTTGATTTTTTGGGATTTATTTGTTATTTGTTTTTTGATATTTGTGATTTTCAAGAATGAGTATGACACTTCCGTGTTAAGGGTTTTGGCGTGTTATTGAAATTTACATCAGCGAAAAGCTTACGAATTAAAATCATTTTCGTAATTTTACACTCTTAAATCCAAAATTTAATATGAAAAGAACTTTACTTATTTTTGTTATTGCAGTTACAGGCTTCTTCTTTTCCAAAGAGGTGGTAGCTCAAATCAGCGAAGGGGGAACTCCTTTTAGTTTTAACACGCAAAATGCAGCTCATCTCAAGGCTATGGTTCCAACGGCTAACATGCCTTATGTGAATGTTGCAGCCCTTCAGCAAGAAGACCTTGTGGTAGATAATTTTAAAGACATCCCCTGGCGATTTGGTCAGAATCTGGATGTGATTCTGAATATGACCAACAGCGGTACTACCGAAATTTTACCCAATGGCGATAAAATCTGGCGCTTGCGTATTTATTCGCAAGGAGCACAAACCATCAATCTTACTTTCGACAATTATCATGTGCCTCATGGAGCGAAACTCTTTATTTATAACGACGACCACAGTGATGTGATAGGTGCGTTTACCGATTTTAATAATCGCGACGACAGAGCTTTTGCCACCACGCTGTTAAGAGGCGAAGCCACCAATCTCGAATATTATGAACCTGCCAATGTGGCTTTTGCCGGCGAGATTAATATTAATAAAGTAACCCATGGTTATCGCGGGGTTTACGACTATATGAAGGGACTGAATAGCTCCGGAAGTTGTCAGATCAATGTAAAATGTCCCACAGGCACCGGCTGGGAAGACCAGATAAATTCTGTTTGTATGCTGGTTACCGGAAGCAGTGGTTTTTGTTCCGGGTCGTTGGTTAACAACACCGCCAACGATGGCACCCCTTATATTCTCACTGCCAATCATTGCTATAGCACCCCATCCTCATGGATTTTCTGGTTCAACTGGCAAAGCGCCAATTGCACCAATCCTTCCACTTCTCCTGCCTACAATTCTATTTCAGGCGGTACGCTGAAAGCCAGAACCACCACTTCCGATTTTTGTCTGGTTCAGATGAGCAGCGCTCCACCTTCAAGTTTCAATGTGTATTATGCAGGATGGAGCAGAGATACTGTAGCGCCTTCAAGCGGCATGGGGATTCATCATCCGGCAGGCGACATCAAAAAGATATCGCCCGCAGGGCAAATGTCGAATTATGGGGGTTACAATGCAGGCAATGGCGTAGCTGATTGCTGGCAGGTTCAATGGTCGGGTGTGGCTTGTACCGAAGGAGGTTCTTCGGGCTCTCCTTTATTCAACAGCAAT
>CAYYQJ010000388.1:0-3905 GCA_964473775.1 uncultured Bacteroidales bacterium
AAGTATTACATAATATTAACAGTCTTGTGTTTATATCTTTTTTAAGGAGCGACTAAATAATTCTGTACCCAGAAATTTTCTTAAATTGCTCCTGTTTCGTGGCTTATCGAGATGGGGATGAGTGGACATTATTTGGTTATTGGGTTGATTGAGTTGATTAAGTTGATTAGGTTGATTAGGTTGATTAAGTTATTGGGTTGATTAAGTTGATTGGGTTTTTAGCTTTAAACAATTCAACAATATACCAATTCAACAATTCAGCAATATACCCATTTAACCATTCCCACCCATACTGCCTGCCGAGTACATTTCAAAATATCGGCCTTTGTTTGCCATTAAATGGTCATGATTTCCGCTTTCAATCAACTCGCCTTTTTCCATCACATAAATGATATCGGCCCATTTGATGGTTGAAAACCTGTGACTGACAATAATTACGGTTTTATTATTTGCCAGTTGCTGAAGGTTTTGCAATACTACATTTTCTGTTTCGGCATCCAGTGCACTTGAAGGTTCGTCGAGCATTAGAATGGGTGCATCACGATAGAAAGCTTTGGCTATGGCCATTTTCTGCCATTGTCCGATGCTGAGTTCTTCTCCTTTTTCAAACAAATTGCCCAGCATGGTGTGGTAAGCATTGGGTAACGTTTCCAGCATGTCGTCCATTCCGGCATTTTTGGCGGCTTCCTTTATTTCGTTTTCCGATAAGGGCTTGGCTATTTCACCTAAAGAAATGTTTTCAAGTGCCGTTAAATTGTACAAAGCAAAATCCTGAAAAACCACAGCTATTTGTTTTCTTAAAATATCTGAATCAATCAAAGAAATATCCGTATCGTCGAAGTGTATGCTGCCTTTTTGAGGGACATAAAACCCGCAGAGCAATTTAATCAGTGTGGTTTTCCCTGAACCATTGGCTCCAACCAAGGCAATGGTTTTTCCTTTAGGGATTGTTAGAGAAATGTTTTGCAAAGCATTTCTTTTGCTGGCAGGATACTGAAAACTAACCTTATTCAAAACGATTCCTGTTTGAAGAAATTCAGGAACAACTTCTTGTTTTGGGGCTTTTCTCAATGAGGGCAGATTTAAAAAGTTCATAAAATCCTGGAAAAACACATGATCTTCCACTAAGCCAGCCAAGGATTGAAACAAGTCTTTCATTACGGCATATCCTCTTTGGAAAATCAGAAAAAACAACACCACTGTGCCTATGCTTACCCAGCCTTTCATTGCCATATAGGCCACAAAACCAAAAGAAAAGAAAATTAATGTTACAGCAAACACCTGTGTGATTACATCGGGCAAAATCCGCTTTCGGTTCAATTGATTCTTTTTGTCGTGCAGCCCTGATTGTATTTTTTCAAATCGCTTGTTGAAGAAATTACTCTGCCCAAACAACCTGATTTCATTGGCAAATGCCAGACTGGTAAGAATCCTGTTGTAATAATAGGCTTCTCTTTCTAATTTGCTGTTTGCCTTACTGAATTTATAAAACGCTTTGGCAAATTGAATCCGCACCCAAAAGCCGGGAATCACCGCGACCAATACCAAAAAGAACACCGACCAGTGTATGCTAAACAACATCACTGCAATTAAAATCCACGACGCCACCGATTGGGTAAGTGCCAGAAACTGACTGATCATTTTATCGGGTCTGCTGCCCGCTTCCTGTATGGCTCTGTGGATTTTATCCTGGTCTTCCGCATTTTCCAGATACTCCATATCCAGCGAAGCATATTTCTTATGCAACAAATCCATCACCCGTCTGAACACTGATTGCAAAAGCTTTTCCCTAACAAAACCATTAAAAATCGTAAGCACCGCGCTGATTAGAAATGCCAATGCAATCAAGCCGATAATAAAATAAACAGGATAAAAAGCCCCTAAATCCCCGTTTCCTGTTGCGCGATGCGATATGGCATCCACTAGCCATTTCATCTGATAGATAATCACCAAAGGCAAAGCCCCTGTTATTATAGAAAACACTATGTTGAGAGCGAAAATCTTTTTTGATTCAAGCGTTAAAAACCTGATGTTATGCCAAATCCCTCTGATATTTTTATTTATTTTCGCCATTAGCATGATGAACCACAAACGCATCAGGACAAAAAAACCGGCATTATAATTCTTATTACTTTTTGACTTATTCAAAATTATGGTTTTCCCTTGGCGGTTATAGGAAACCACCTTTCCTACCACATCATCCTCCTTCAAAGGGGCATCTTCTGTTTTACAAGTATCTCCTTTTGCAATAAACATCAGCTTACTATCATCCAACAATTCTATTCTGAGAATACGGTGGGCAATCCATTTTTTTTCCTGTTTAAAGACGATGATATCACCTGAAACCAATTCTTTTGAAGGCAGCTTTTTTATAGTGATGATGTCGCCCGGTTTCAAACAAGGAAACATACTACCCCCCCCCACTTTCAATGCAACATCCTGATTAGAATGCAGCAATTCTTCTGTCAAACCATACATTTCCGAAAACACCAAATCAGATTCCATGTTCCTTTATAAAATCTATAACCGAAACATCCGGAACAAAACTTAGCTTATACACAGGCACTTCTTCACATAATTTACTAAAAAATTCCAGATGATGCTCAAGAAATTCTGCCTTAAATCCTTGCTGAATACAAAAAGCCAACACCCCTGCCACTGCCCTTGCACCCTCAATTCTTTCCAAACGATTTTTTGCCCCATGTTCAATCAAATAAATCGCATCCAAAGGTGCCTTTTTCGACTCATCAATATAAATCATAGGCGTATTATACATAAAATACTTCCCGTTTTCTTTTCTTAAAATCAATCGGTCGTCGTTCACAATCTTGCTGCCTGCATAATCCCAAATCGAAGCCATAGTACTTTTTCCATTACCCGAAAATCCCGTAAACAATCGCCCTTTTTCTCCCTCAAAAACCCCCGAAGCATGTATCATAGCAGCCTCATATTTCACCGTCAGATAATAAAAAACCAAGGGCGCCATAGGATACAAAAGCGGAAAAACCTTCATCCCTTTCCCTATAAAGCGATCATAAATAGTCCACTCACTCAAATCTTTATTCAAAACAGCAACTTGATGTATTTTATTTTTCTTTACTTGACTATAAACCACCACTAAATAACCATCCTCTTCCTCATACACCGAAAAATACTGCTGCCTACCGTTTCTTGCCTCAAACAACAAATTCTTCTCATCAATCTGTGTCAATGGCAATTTGTCAATTACCGAAAAAACCCTCACATCACACCCATCCTTCGCAGCCTTCTCCTCAAACATCATAAAAGTCGATTCAAGCGATACCCCAATCGGCCTGTTCGATTCAAGCAGAATCTTGAAATCCCCCACTCTAATCATCTTCTTATGCAATTTCTTTTTGCTCATTTGCTCCCCAATTTCGATAATACAACATCCAAACTTACCATAAAATCCGAAACATCTTTTATTGCCCTGCTTTCATCCACATCAAACTCCTCGGCCAAAGCATGCACAATATCACTTTCCGTATGCTTTTCGTCTATCAAATCCCATATAAAACTCCCAACCTCATTAAGCGTAAACAGCTCATTCATTTCAGTAACAGTGCTTCTTATCGGAACCAAAATCAGCTCATTGCCCACCTTTCTGGTAGCAAACAGAGGCTTCTTACTATAAATATCCTTCAATTCCATCCTTAATTTTTTTGTAAAACTAAAAAAAATACTATTACCAAACGTATTTTTATTAATAAACTCCTATTGATTTATTTTCTTATCTTTTAAACACCCCAAAATTAATAAAATAAAACAAAAGGTTTCCTAAAAATAAAAACCCATTAACTCCCAATTCTATTCATTATTCAGGCTATTTCGGCTCACAAGAAATATTTGGGGAGAAGAGCTAATTTTGCCGGTAAAAATTATAG
>CAYYQJ010000389.1:0-3899 GCA_964473775.1 uncultured Bacteroidales bacterium
GTGTGCTCTTCCGATCTCGCTACGAAAACATTGCCATTCCTATCACTGATGGACATAAAACCCTTCAGGCTATTGCCAACCTGAAACGTTCTTATGACAACAAATGTAAAGACGTAACCCTCGCCATAGAAAAAGGCATCTCACTCGCCATCATCGACGATGCATGGAAAGACCACCTTCGCGAAATGGACGACCTGAAAGATTCCGTACAAAGTGCTACCTACGAACAAAAAGATCCTTTGTTGATTTACAAATTCGAATCCTTCGGTTTGTTCAAGAAAATGGTTCAAAAGATTAATAAAGACATTGTTTCTTTCCTCGAAAAAGGAAACCTGCCTTTCCGTTCGCCCGAAAACATTCAGGAAGCCCGACAAAGCAAAACCGACATGAGCAAACTCAAAGTAGGTCGCGACGAAGGCATGGAACAGGCCCGCAACCAACGCACAGGAGAATCCGAAAAAACTCAGCCCATGAAAGTCGAAAAGAAAGTCGGACGCAACGACCTCTGCCCTTGCGGAAGCGGAAAGAAATACAAAAACTGCCACGGCTCAGGAGAATAAACGAGGTAATAATTATTAATGACCATTGACCATTGACCAATCACCAATGACCATTGACCAATGACTAATGACCAATGACCAATGACCAGTGACTAATGACCATTGACCAATCACTAATGACTAATGACTAATGACTAATGGATAAACTCATCATCATAACAGGCGCAGCAGGTTTCATCGGCAGTTGCCTTGTCGAAAAAATGAACAACAAAGGCATCAAAAACCTGGTGCTTGTGGATGATTTCAACAAGGGTTATAAGCTGGTCAACATCATCAACAAAGCTTACCATAGTCGCATTCAGCGCGACGTTTTTATAAATTGGTTCAAAGAAAATCATCAGCAGGTCGAATTTTTTTTTCATCTCGGGGCCCGCACCGATACTACCGAATTCAATAAGGCCATCTTCGACGAACTTAACCTCAATTACAGTAAATCCCTCTTCCTGCTTTGCACCCAATTCCAAATCCCCATGGTCTATGCCTCTTCTGCTGCCACTTATGGCCTGGGCGAACTTGGTTACGACGACGACGAAACCCTCATTCCACAACTGCAGCCCTTAAATCCTTATGGCGAATCGAAAAACGACTTCGATAAATGGGTTTTGCAGCAAACCTCCACACCCCCATTCTGGTGCGGACTCAAGTTTTTCAATGTGTATGGCCCCAACGAATACCACAAAGGCCGCATGGCTTCCGTAGTTTTTCATGCATTCAATAAAATTAACGAAACCGGTCGCATGCAACTGTTTCGCTCACACAAAGAGGGTATCAGCGATGGACATCAGCAACGCGATTTCATCTATGTAAAAGATGTAGTGAAGGTTTGCCTCTTCTTCTATCTCAAGCAGAAACATTCGGGCATCTACAACCTCGGCACAGGCGAAGCCCGCACCTTTCTGGATTTGGTGAACAACACTTTTCTAGCCATGCGCAAAGACCCTGTGATAGAATTTATTGATACCCCACTCGATATCCGCGACAAATACCAGTATTTTACCGAAGCCCGCATGCAGAAACTCCTTTCTATAGGCTACGACCTCGGCTTTGCTTCGCTGGAAGAAGGCGTGGACGACTATGTGCAATCGTATCTGATGAATAATCTGTATTATTAGAGAATCAGGGATTCGGGAATCAAAATCAATTTCTGCTTCTTAATCTTAATTTCTTCCTTAATTTGGGCGTTCCCTTTCAGGTCGGGCTTTACTCTTCAAGTCCTCGCGGCGGAATATACATCCTGTCATAAAATACACCTATATCGCCGCCGCTGTGGGCTTTACGTTCCAATCCCTAACGCTCTGGCCAACAGCCTGCAATACGAAACCCTATTGCGGTCAATCGTAGCAATCTTTCCTTTCCCCCATACCGTTTGATATACCATAATCCGTAGAGACGCACGGCCGTGCGTCTCTTCACAGCCGTGCGTCTCATTCAATATCATGCAAGTCCTTAATTTAAAAACCTTAGTAGAAAACCAGCCCCCATGACGCAAAAAAACCTTATTACCTTATTGTTTGTGAAATAAGATTCTCTGTCATTCTCATAATCTTATTTATACATTGGAATAAAAAGATTACACGTCCTCAAGTTCATAATCTTAGATAAAATTACAAATCTGAACAAATAAAATTCTTGTTTATTTCCCTTTTTATCCTGTGCCATTATGAAAAAACCTCCTCTATCAAGCGAAAGTGCCATCTTATCAATTTTACTTTTAAATTCAACTATATCAGTTGGAACCGGGCAATATTTTAAATCCTCATTAATATAGAAAGCATAAACAAAAAAAGGAAACTTCAGGTTTATCTTATCAGTAATATAAACTGCGCTTCGGTTGTTTTCAAACAACCAATCCGGACGACCGTCTATCCATTTAGTACGTGGATGATAAACTTCGCAATCATGACTATTAATTTGAGCAGAACCATTGTATAAATTCCCCAACGAGTCCGTAAATACAGCATAATAATTCAGGTCAAAAGCTTTATAAAAAGCATTTTCAAAATCAGGAGAACTATGTTCTGTCAAACGAACCTGATCAATAGTAAAAGGGTCAATTCCTGTATATTCTTTTAATCTTGCTGCCATCATTTTAATATAATGAGGATCTTCAGATTCGCTTAAATGACCATAGCCACAATGAATAATCATCTTAGCATTTGGGTCTTTATCCAAAACTGCTTTAATATTTTTCGCTTCAATTATTTCTCTGTCTTTGGCTTGTAAACCATGCATGGAATCGTACCCAAAAACATAGTAACCCAATTGAAGAGCTTTTCTTACCAAATTGCCACCCTGCGATTGATTAATATACCACCCTGAAATTGTAACCAATGGATATTTTCTCTTATTCAAATTTCTATCAGATTTATTCACAGCTTCAAGCCCAAAATATCTGTAACCCTCCTTATAAAGTTCTTCTAATAGTGATTCTGTAAAAACTCTGTGAATAGGTTGATGATGTGCTTCATTGATAATGATTATTTTCTCCTTTTTTGCTCTTTCAATAATATAATCTTTTGCATTTAAAGGTTTATATCCTAAAGCAATCCAATTGTCTGCTACTGTAGGCAAAACAGATTTTTCTCCCTTATCCCAATAGATAAGGTCATCTTTATAATCATTAATAAATGAAAATTTAGTAGCAGTTTGTTCTATGTAAATACTTTTTCCATGAACTGAATCTAAAACAATCTTTCCTTTCGCCGAATCAATAACAAACTGATGTATTATAGAATCTGAAAACTGATACCCTGAATAGTACCTATTCTGGGAGTTACAATTGAATGTGATAATAATAAAAAATAAAAAGAATAGCTTTTTCATGAGTTCTGATTTTTTTCAAATAGTTTCTTCATTATAACTCTACAGTCTAACTAATTCATTTAATAAGCCTCACCTCAATCCTTCTGTTTTGAGCCCTTCCAATTTCATTATTATTAGTTCTAAATGGTTTCGAACTTCCATATCCTTTAGTCTCAATTGTATTTTTCACAAACTTAGTTTTCAAATATGCAGCTATGGCTTCGGCTCTTTTCTTCGATAATTCAATATTCTTATTATAATCACCCGAATTGTCCGTATGTCCCGAAATCTCTATCTTTAATTTCGGATGATTTATCAAATAGTTTGCAAACAAATCCAGTTCCGTTTTCGAATCAGGCAAAATATCCCATTTATCAACATCAAAATAAATGAATTGTAAAACAAAAGGCTTATCCTTCTCCAACGAAAAACAATGATATTGGCCTCTATTAACAAATGTTATCTGAGTGGCCGACAAACAATTTTCTTCAGCCAGATCGGAAGAGCGTCGTGTAGGGAAAGAGTGTTCAGAGCCGT
>CAYYQJ010000390.1:0-3882 GCA_964473775.1 uncultured Bacteroidales bacterium
CCATCTTGCAAATATCTTATTTTTTCTTCAGCACACCAAATAACGAAATAGCCATGAAATCAAAGTTAAACAGAAAAAATCATTCCAAAATTATTTTCAATATTTAAATTATACTTAATTTTACCGATTCTTTTAATTGAGCGCTTTCGTGGAGAAATGCTAAATGAATGAAACAAGATATTACTTAACAAATAAAACTATACAATAACCTATGTTCAAACAAGTTCAAGGAAGTGACGGCAAAAAAATCAGTATTCATGAAGGCTGGATAGCAGTAGAAGGCACGGATGGACGTGTTGTCCCTGTTAAAGAAGGATGGCGCATGCGTGAAGGTATTGATGGGCGAGTGGTTGCAATTCCTGAAGGATATTCAACAATACAAGGACCTGACGGTCGGGTGATTCTTATTCCTCCCGGATATATTACTATTAAGGGCGAAAAGGGACGATTGATTGCAATTCCAAGGAAAAAACCTGCCAAAAAATATAGAAAACGTTAGCCTTTACATAAAGAGCACGAGCTTTAAATTTTCTGGTGTTGTGTTCTGCTTGTTTCCTGTTTGTCAGAAATTGAAACCTATTTTCTAATCATTTTAATTTCAACTCAAATGAAATCATTTACAGAATTAATTAATGAATGCATTGCTGAACAATCAGGAAACTATGATATCCTGGTGTTAAAAGGATTCAACAATGATGTTTTAAAAGAAGTTGAAAAAGCCTTGCCACATCTGTCGGGCAAATTGCCTTTTGACGAAAAGGGCCTATTGGATTTGTTGCAGATCCAAAGATGTTTTAAAGAAATTAGTAAGGCAATAGACAACCTGAAAACAGGCGAAATCCGTTTGCTGGATTTTGAATCTTTTATTCAGATTAGTCTTAATACCGACCTGAAGGAAACAAACAAAAGATTTTTAATTATCGTAAATAATCTGCTCGAAGAGTATCCCAACCAAAGCAATTGCAATGCTGAAGATTTCGAAGAGCTGATATTTGCCGATAAAGATATTCCAGACGACAGCCCTTTTTATAAGTTCTATTCCAATGCCACAATATTTCAAAATCAAACACTGATTCAGTATATTGATGGCTTTGCTGATGAGTTTGACAATATTACTGTTGTTAAGCTTTTCGACAAGATAGAGCCTGTGTTTGACACAGCTTTGCTTATACCTGAAACTGGGAACAACACATTTCAGTATCAGCAATTAAGTAATGAATACCTTGCTCTTAAAATTGATATTTATAATGGGAAGCCGATTTCTGAACTTCATATTGATGCCGAAGATTCCATACAGCAGCAAAAAGCACCTTATGATGAATTGTGTTTGTTTGCTTCTGTACTGCAATTACTCGGCATAAAAGCTTCTTTTAGTTTACATGAAAGTCGTCTGAAAACAGATTTTCGTCCTGAGCTAACTGAAATACTTAAGAAATATTGGCATAGCGACACTTTCAGAACCTTATATTTTTATAAAGATCCACATCAAGGCAGCGAACTGATTGAAGTAAGCCAGGCGGCAATTGCGGAGGATGTGGTTCAGCAATTCGAAAACGGAAGACAAAAGAAACTCTTGCGCGATATCATGCTTACTGCTCCGACAGGAGCGGGTAAATCATTGCTTTTTCAGCTTCCTGCTATGTATATTGCTGAAAAATACAAAGCTGTAACCATAGTCATTTCGCCTCTAATCGCCCTGATGAAAGATCAGGTGATAGCCCTTAAAACCGACCGCAATTATCCTCATGTAGCCTATATCAATTCCGAATTATCTATTATTGAGCGCGAAGAAATACTTCAGAAGGTTCATGAAGGCGAAATTTCAATCTTATATTTATCTCCTGAACTATTATTATCACAGGAGTTAAGTGTTTTTCTGGGAATGCGCGAACTTGGTTTGCTGGTTATTGATGAAGCCCATCTGGTAACCACCTGGGGCAGGGATTTTCGAACTGATTACTGGTATCTTGGCAATTTTATTCGCACAGCCCGTAGGTATTTCAACTATAAATTCCCTGTATTAGCAGTTACGGCTACAGCAGTTTTTGATGGGCCAAACGATATGGTTTTTGAAACCATAGCCAGTCTTTATCTTGAAAATCCCCGTACTTTCATAGGTAAAGTAAAGCGCGATGATATCATTTTCGATATAAAAGAAGTGGTAATAGAAAAGTATCATGCCCGCGAAAAACTCAGACTTACAGCAGAAAGAATTTCTCAATTAATTGATTCAGGACAAAAAACCATTGTTTATTGTCCTTGGGTAAGTCATCTGGTTCCCATACGCGATATGATGCAGCCTTCGCACCGTGGAATGGTGGGTTTGTATTTTGGCGGATTAAACAAAACCATGAAGAACGACACGTATGAGAATTTTAAATCGAACCAGATTAAAACCATAATTTCAACAAAAGCTTTTGGAATGGGAGTTGATATTGATGATATCACAACTATTTATCATCATGCCCCTTCAGGACATCTGGCGGATTATGTTCAGGAGATTGGCCGTGTAGCTCGCAGAAGCGATTTGCAAGGTGTGGCCATGACCGATTTCAATGTGCAGGATTTAAAGTTTACATGGATTTTGTATGCTTTTTCAGGTATAAGACCTTTTCAGTTGCAAATGGTTCTGGATAAAATCTTAAAGATTTATAGGGTAAAAAAAAATCAGAACATTGTAGTTTCTGTGAATGATTTTCAATATATTTTTAAAGAAGAAGATATTGATGTAGAACAAAAAGTGAAAAGTAGTTTGATTCTTCTTGAAAAAGACCTTCAGTCCAAATATGGTTATAATGTTATAGTTGCTCGTCCAAAAAACCTTTTTACTGCAGTTAATGCCCGTGTTAATGAAGCCGACGTAAAGAAATTTACTGCCAAATATGGTAAGGTGATTCGTTATATCTCTCAGCCTACAATTGAAGCCAAAGGCCAAAAAGTGTATGCTTTGAATCTCGACAAGATATGGAAATCGCATTTCTCCGATCAGAATTTTCCTTCGGTAAAAAAGGCCTATTTTGATAAAAACTTGTTTCAGAACGATGGAATTTATGTTAGTCCCCAGATTCGCATAGTATTTAATTTGACGTATTCGGCTAAAGAAACCTACGAAAAACTGGCTAAAAACTTCGATATGGTGGCTTCAGCTTTGAATAAAACCGGCAGCAGTTTTTTTACTGAAGAACAATTTGCACAAGCCCTTGAATCGAAATTTGATGACCCAATAACTGCCAAACGCATAGTAGAAATTATTCTTTCGGTATATTCAAGTCCTGTGGACCCGAAGAACAAGAAAAATATTTTCGAAAAACCCGAATGTTTTATACAGCAGAAAAAGGCGGATCACGATTTCCAATACCTCACTTTTGCCAAAGAATATCTCGATGTGAGAACTTTGCTTAAAAAACGCTACGATCGTATGTTTGGCGAAGTAGGTTCAGCAGAGCGCAGTGTACAGTTTTTTATTCCTGCAAATGACGATAAAAATGTTGGCATGATACAATTGGCTTATGTGATGGAAGCTTTCGGTCTGGCAACTTTTGTGGTAGGTGGAGGTGAAAAACCCGGGGTGTTTATCAGGATAAACGACCCTGTAAAGCTTAGCCGTCTTGCAAAACATGGCTATGCCAACGATATTCTAAAAGAAATCGAGCGCAGACAACAAACCTCTCTAAGTATTATGGAGTATTTTTTCACCCATAAACTTGATAATGCTGAACGTTGGGGTTTTATAGAGAAATATTTTTTGGGATGCCCGGCAGAGAAATTGCTTATTGAGAAAGCAAATGAATCAGGGAAGGATTAAACTCAGTTTCATAACATGGATTATCCTGACTTCTGACGTTTAGTGCGGTAGAATTCCCCATTCTTTAATAAGATTAG
>CAYYQJ010000391.1:0-3881 GCA_964473775.1 uncultured Bacteroidales bacterium
GATAGCTTCAGGTGACTGGAGTTCAGACGTGTGCTCTTCCGATCTATATCAACCCCGGAGTTTCGGCTCAATACAACCTGCATTTGGGTAAGGAAAACCTGAAAAATCATTTGAGTGTGGGTGGCGATTTTAAATCGATGACCATGACTGAGCATTGGTTTGCGGTGCCCGATGGGAATCATATCAACAACGACCGTGTTGACCATTATTATAGTTTGGAATGTTTTGATACCGATCAGATTCTGGTTAATCAAACCATCAATCAAAAAGCTGCAGGAGTGTATTTGATTGATAAGTTGGATATCGCTAAAAAAGTGTTTGTGACGCTGAATCTGCGTTATGATTATGTGTATAATCGCCTCGAAAATCATTTGCCTATGTCTGATTCTTTGTCGAAGGCAGGGGAAAGGTCGTTTTCGAAACCTACTTATCGTTTGGGAGTTGCTTATGATATTTGCAAAGCTGCCAATATTTATGCAAGCTATGGCACAGGGTTTTTGGTGCCAACCAACAACGAACTTCATAACAATCCCGTTGCCTGGGGCGGTTTCAATTCGGTGATTAAACCTACTTCTTCCCAGGGTTTTGAGCTGGGTGTAAGAGGCGAAGTGGGTAAGATTTTTTATTATAATGTTACCGGATTTGGTATGTTTTCGTCGGACGAGTTTTATCGTTATACATTGGCCGACAGAGGCAGCAGCACCGCTTTTTATGGCAATGTGGGCTCAAGCAATCGCTATGGATTGGAAACATTTTTCTCTATATCGCCTGTGAAACAATTGGTGATTGATTTGGCTTATACTTACTCTAATTTTAAATATACCTCGCCCGACAGTGTGAGCGGACATTTTATTCCGCAATGTCCCGAACACATGCTGACAGCCGAAGTGTCGTATCATTTCCTGAAAAATTTCACTTTAACACTGACTGCACAATACCAATCGAAATGGTGCATACAGGTGGACGATTCTATTTATAATGTGTATCACGAAAATGGCATAGCACGCAGTTCGTGGGTGGATGGATATAAGATTATCAGCGGCCAATTGGCTTATCAATGGAAACTTGGACATTTGAATGGCGAGGTTAGTTTTTTGACTAAGAATATGTTTGATGAACATTATTTTGGTTTTACCGAGCCTAACAATGGCCCCGATTATAACAGCTATCAACCTGCACCGGGACGGGAGTTTTTTGGGAGTTTGAAGTTGAGGTTATAAGTTTATCAAATTACAAGGTAAAAGTGACAGCGTAAACATTACGACTTAAAATTTTTAGCAATTAGAAAAGCCTGCCCGCTATTGGGGTGGGCTTTTTTAATGTTTTATGGCTGTGGCTTTTCCGACTTCCTTCTTATAAAAGTTTCAATTCAAACTTCCCTTTCACAACACTATGAGTATTATAAACCATAATAAATCTGAAGAGCAAATCACCAAGCTCGGATACTTTTACAATAATTCTTGTGCTCGGCTGAACAATTACAAGCATAGCAGGCTTATTTCTTTTCATTTCTACCTTATAAAATTGCAAAACCGTATCACCCAAATTGGTTAATTCAACTTCATCATCAGGCTTACTTGTACGAATGCAAATGCATTTAGTTTTCAATGGCTTCACATGACCTTTAAATAACACTTGCTTATGCTGACGGATATTTACAAGGTCGAAATACGTGGCTATTTGTTTAGGATTGGCTCCATATTGTTGTATAAAAGTCCCAAGATTACAATATTGAGCAACACACATTGCCACACGTGCAAATTCAACCTCATTGCTTTGAACGGATGTATGCGAAATGCTGCCCTGCTGAATACCATAAGCATTACCTATACGGGTATTAAACAAATCCACATCAGCTTTAACATCTGTCAGGCGAGTGTCTGAACCTATTGCCAGGCTGAGTGCTGCTATTGTTTCTATTCTGATAAATTGCTTCCCATTTTGAAACGGACGACGACGTTTGGGCAATAACTCTTTGTATCTGGCTTTATCATTCGGATAAACACTTTGTATTGCCACATCCCACTCCTTTATTTTTGTACTGCTTAGCAATCTCAATAATTGTTTAACACTAAGCGATTCGCCTTGCTGCGTTCCACCCTGAGCAACATAAGTACTATACTTGTCAGCCAAATCCTCATGAATTGGTTCATAAGCAGCAAACATTGCGGCAATAAACGGCACGTCAAGGGATGCTTTTAATGCTGACAGGTGATAATTACTGATTTGAACAGCCAATTTATAGCTGCCTTCAGTGGCATTCAATATCGGATTTTCCAAATAACTCCAGTCGTTCATAGTTTGCTTTATAAATTGAGTGTATAAACCTTTTTCATTGTAATGATTTTACGAAAGTAGGTATAACATTTTACAACTAAGGAGTTTTTTATAAAAATAAAATTAAGCTGAAAGAAATCATGTGATGACCAACAAGAAATCTTACCGTCAATTTAATGAATTATTATTTCCTAACGGGATGTTATTCAGTTTGTAGCAGGACGATAGTTTTTTTAATTTATTTAGATAAATGGAGTATCCAATCAAAGTTTCCTGAAAAAATAATAGCCATGCTGATGTTTACATTTCATACTCCAAAAAATATAAAAGGCAATAAGTGTTTAATCGCAGTCCTGAGAAAAAATCGCGACCAAACATGTGTTTAGTCGTAGTCCTGAGAAATTATCACGACCAAACATGTGTTTAGTTGCAGTGCTGAGAAATTATCGTGACCAAACATATGTTTAGACGTAGTCCTGAGAAATTATCACGACCAAACATGTGTTTAGTTGCAGTCCTGAGAAATTATCGCGACCAAACATGTGTTTAATCAGAGTCCTGAGAAAATATCGCGACTAAACATGTGCAGGTGTTCAGTCCTTAGAAATTAACATGATGAAATATTTGTATTAACGCAGAGTTGCTGGATTATCATGAAGATACATCTATCCCGGCATCATCCGCCTACAGTATTATGATAATGCAAAAGTAATAACAGTCCTTGCAGAAAATACCATCTAAATGTAACCTACCCTACACAATCGTGCATGATTATTTAAATGATACACTTGCTTTATTTTGATGAATTAAAAATAATAACCAGATGCACATTGTTGACGAAGAATTTGGATAGTGATGTTAAGGATTGGGTTAAATGTGGGTTTGTTATTCATCAGATGACTTTGAGTCATCTGATGAATATCGAAAGCTCCCTTCTTTATAGTTAAGACAGGAGCTTTTTATGCTAAATCTTACCGTTAACTGATTTTAGCCTGCCGATAATTTTATTTTTTATGAAAATCCGGTGAGTTAATAGTATCTTTGATGTCGGAAATTATTCCTTAAATCAGTTTTATTATTTAGCAATTAAATGAAGCGTTATGAAGAAATATTTACTATTCTTGTCACTGAGTTTACTATTTTCGGCTCAATTGTTTGGGCAGGGGCAAACCTACAATTGGTGTTTTGGCGACTCCTGTTATTTAAAATATACCGGCGGTGTAATGACACCACAACCCTATTCAATTACACTTTCTATTGAAGCCAATGCAAGTATTTCCGATAAAAACGGGAATCTGCTGTTTTATGTGGGTGATACCTCCGGTTTTCAAAATGCTTGGTCAGCAGTAATTAACCGAAACCATCAGTTTATGCCACATGGTGATAGTATTTGGGCATATGGCAGTTCGACAAATGGTGTAGTAATCGTTCCATTTCCTGGCGATACAACTAAATATTATATTTTTTATAATAGAAGTGTTATTGATGCTGCCCAAAAATATTTTCTTTACTATAGCATTGTAGATTTATCAGTCAATGGAGGTCTGGGCGATGTAATTCAAAAAAATGTTTTACTTCTAAATTCACAAATTTGTGAAAAGCTT
>CAYYQJ010000392.1:0-3844 GCA_964473775.1 uncultured Bacteroidales bacterium
AATGGCGATATTGTAAGAGTGGCTATCCGCGATATCATGACGAGGGTTTCTAAGGTTTTTCCGTTGAATAGTGGCACTTATGCCCGATTTCAAACCAAGGGAATGAATGATATGAAGGATTTAGATTTGGTGATTTGTGCCGAAATTGTGGCTCTTAATGCCGAAAAATATTTTGATGATTTATCAGACAAAGGTTTAACCGAAGATATGATTACAGAGCTTGGCGATAAAAAAGAAGAATTCCGCAAGAGTATTGCCGCTGTTAAGCAAGCCGAAAGCGAAAGAGAAGGGGCTACGATAGATCGTATTGAACTGGCCAATTCGCTCTATACCGATATCACCGAAATGTTTGATTATGGCAAAACCTATTGGGCATCGCGCAATCATGCCAAGTATAACGATTATGTTATTTATAATACCGTAAGCGGAAATCCTGAGCTTTCGGGAGAGGTGGTAAGTGTGAAAGGAACTATGGTTGATTCGTTAACCTCACAGCCTGTGCTTGAAGGCGAAGTGATTTTGGAATATATGGATGCACCCATTGCTGTTGGCCCTGATGGTAAATGGCAATGTGATAATGTTCCGGTGGAATGTACTCAAATGTGGGGTACGGCTCCTGTCCACATGACCTATTATAGAGTGGTTACTTTGCGAACTGATGGGGAGAATTTCTTTGATATTCAGATGCAACCCGGACACGACAATCCGCCACCACCGAATACTTAAAAATATTCGATATTCAACGCTCAATTTTCAATGCTCAACCAAAAAAATCGTCTATTTTGGACTAAAGTCCACCAAATATTGTGATTATCAATTACCACGGCCTTAAGGCCGTGGCTAGTGAAATCGCCTGACATGGAGGGCTTCAGCCCAAGTTAATTTATTTTATTGGATTATTCAGAGGGGGTCCCAATTTTCACTGTTCAACAAAAAAAAAGGCGAATGTTATTCGCCCCTACATTATCTATTGCCACTTGAAAATTGAGCATTGTACATTGAATATTGAGCATTTTTAATGTTCAATATTCAACGCTCAATTTTCAATGCTCAACCAAAAAAAAAGGCGAATGTTATTCGCCTTTTTTTTCTCTTCTCCCCTATCAAACCCTGAATCGGAATTGATAATCGGGATTGATTTTCATAATCTGGTGGCTTTGCGGAAAGTTTTCGACAAACCATATCAGAAATCCGGTTAAATCAATTTTATCTTCCAGAAGTTTTTGGCGGTTATGCTGCCATTTTTCTTTTAAATCGGGCAAAGCCAATAACTCCAAAGCTTTTTCGAGCACCCCTTCTCCCGACCGGAAGTTGAGAACGGTGCCGTAGTTTTCCTGGTCTTCGTTATAGCTTCGGCTGATGCTGTTGACATAAAGAGTAGGTATGCCCAAAACCCCAGATTCGGAGGCAATGGTGGCGCCTTCGCTGATAACAATTTCGGCAAAAGCCAACACATCGTGAAGGCGGGCAGGATGAATGCGGATATGATAGGGTTTCAGCTCGTCGGGCAAAATGGCTTCGGAAGTGATGAAAACTTTCAGGTGTTTTGACAACTCATGAACCATCTCTGTTTTTTGCTCTGCCGAAAAACCTTTATGCCCTACATCATGGGTGGCACGCCAGGAAACAAATCGAAGAATACAATATTTTTCGTTTGGGTTTATACCCAATTCTTTTATAACGGAGGCATCGGGAGTGAAATAATTTGGATGCAGATAAGCCAACTCGTGATAAGCTTTATATTTGATTTGTTTAGGACCCAATTGTTCGGGCAATACATCGGGTGTGAGTATGCTTTTGGTGAAAGGCCTGTAGATACGGATTTGCTCCATATTGCCCGAATCTTCCATAGAGATATGAGGTTTTCGCATCATAAAAGCAGCATGGGCAGCATACATAGAACCATGACTCAAAAACAAATCGGGTTTGAATTTAATGGCTGTAAATAATTCGCGGGCATCGAACTTAAATAGCCCCCAGATTTTGCCCAATTTGGTTGGGAACTTAGGCCCGAAGGAAGTATATTTAAAATGATATGCCTGCAACAATTCTTCTTCAAATTCTTTTTGCCGGCAAGTGAAATGAATGATGTGGTTTTGCTTTTGCATTTCAAAAGCAAAGTTTTTGAACAAATGCACATGACCGGGATGGCCTATATCAATCAGGATTTTCATTTAGGAATTCACACGAAAATTAATAAATAGGAACGATGTCACAGATTCACAGATTTCTATTTTGATTATAAATGTATTCATGAGGTCACTACACTTAGTTCACCGATTACTTTTCGGAACAACTCATTTTTTAAGCTTTCTTTTTAATGCAAGCATTTTCTTTCCCAAAGAAAATAGTAAGGGATTACAGGTTTTTAAAAACCTTCCGTTTTCAACCAGTTCGCCTCCAAATTCTGCTTTGTATTTTCGCACGCCATACTCTTGTCCGGGTTTTCCGGCACCCATCAGGTCCACCATCTTCAGATTATTTTTTAAACCAAAATCAATGGCAGCCATAATGGCCAGATGTGTGGGAAAAATTTTAGGATGATAATCGCGCAAACCGCAATAATACATGGTAAAAATAGCATTTGCATCATAATATAAACAAAACGAACCGCCTATTACCTTGTTGTTATGTTTCACAATAAATACTTTCCCAACGGTTGATAGGAATAAATTCAGAAAGAAATCGGCAGAAGGCAGAGGCAGGTTTACGCGTTCTTTATATAAGTTGTGAAGGATGTTATATAGGGCCAGTACTTCTTCGGTATTTGAAGCGACATCAGACGTGGAGCCTTCTTTAATAGATAAATTGATTTCGCGCCTACGATTGTATTTAAAAGAGGCAGCGATTTCTTCAATAGTTTTCCCGCACAAATCTATCTGAACATCCAAATAGGGCTCATAGCTCCATCCTTCAGCGGCAAAACTTTCTTTTTGGTTTGAATAACTATTGAAATTTCGGGTTTCAATATAAATTACTTTATTCTTTAGCTCTTTTCCAATGGCTTTTAGCAGCAGAGATAATGCACTGTCGCCTTTCTTGCCAGCAGCCATTACCGGTCCTCCATAAATAATAGCTCTGCGAGAAAAATATCCTTTGATTCCCTTTTCTTTTTGAAAAGTAACCACACAAAGCGCATGAATTTCGCCAGCCTCTTCTACCGCAAAAACTGAGGCAGATGAACCGGGAATGGAATTATAAAAATCGAAAAAACCGGGGGTCTGGAATGGAGTGGTGAACGGATTATCGGCTAAAAAGGATATCCATTCGGTGCGAGACACAGAAGCGTCTTTGAGAATCATTTCAGGAAATTGGTATCAGAAATTGAGTTCACGCCAAAAGCTCAGATTAAAATTATGCCACAGATTCACTGATTAAGTGGTCTTCTATGGTATATTATACTAATCAATAAATTCTCTGAACCATAATTCGAGGTGTGCCCATTTCCAGATTTCTTTTGATACACTGATTTTACCATCAAGATGTTTTTGGTATTGGGCTTTTGCTTTTTCAGAATCAATCAGATTTCTTTTCTTAAAGGAATCGGAGTTGAGAATATCGAAAACGATTTTCTGCCATTCGGGAGATCTGAACCATTCTTCCTGTGGTGTTTCGAATCCCATTTTATCGCGACGCATCCTGATTTTTTCGGGAAGGGTATTTTTCATTGATTCGCGCAACAAATGTTTGGTCATTCCATTCTTGATAATCAAATCGCCGGGAGTAGCCATCACTTTTTCGACGATGCGATAATCCAGAAAAGGCACACGTGCTTCGAGCGAAAACCACATAGAATTAGATCGGAAGAGCGTCGTGTAGGGAAAGAGTGTTCAGAGCCGTGTAG
>CAYYQJ010000393.1:0-3837 GCA_964473775.1 uncultured Bacteroidales bacterium
GGTTTGTATGGTTTGAATGAGGCGGGTGCGGTTGTCGTTATGGATGGCGATTTTGTCGATAACGATTTCGATGTCGTGCATTTTATACCTGTCGACCTGCATGGAGAAGGTGACATCGCGGATTTCGCCATCCACGCGAACCTTGATGAAGCCGAGCTGGCGGATTTGGGCAAACAACTCGCGGTAGTGTCCTTTGCGACCTTTTACTTTGGGGGCGAGGACGATGATGTTTTTGTTGAGATACTTTTCGAATATGAGATCCTGAATCTGCTGCTCGCTGTAGCGAACCATTCTTTCGCCAGTGACATAAGAATAGGCATCGGCGGTGCGGGCAAAAAGCAGGCGGAGGAAGTCGTAAATCTCGGTGATGGTGCCAACGGTGGAGCGGGGGTTTTTGTTGGTGGATTTCTGTTCGATGGAGATGACGGGACTCAGGCCGGTGATTTTATCGACATCAGGGCGCTCGATGTTGCCGAGAAATTGTTTTACATAGTTGGAAAAGGTTTCGATATAGCGGCGCTGGCCTTCGGCATAAATGGTGTCGAAAGCGAGGGAAGATTTACCGCTGCCGCTCAATCCGGTAAAGACTACCAGTTTGTTGCGCGGAATGATTAGGTCGACGTTTCGCAGATTGTGTACACGTGCGCCATAGACACAAAGCTGCGTTTCTTCGTCCCAGGGATTTTCGTCCTCCGATGTTGTTTTAGTTTTAATATCCTCCTGCATGGTTCAGTAATCTCAGCGTATTTGGTCGGTTTTAATGGTGTCGTTAAACAGGTGGTCTTCGGGTTTTATGGTGTTTAGTAAAGCAGGATAGTTTTCGAAACCCGGCTTGGGGAAGCGGATGCTGTAGGATTTTCGTTCTTTGTTGGTGAGGGTGTATTTGAGAATCCAGGGGTTTAGTTCTTTAAGAATGCGGTAGTTGGATTTGTGATTGATGGCAAAATCGGCCCAGTTGGCCACAGCGGAATCAACGGCAACCGAGTAGGTGGGGATTTCGGGATAGAGGTCGATGTTGCGAAGATAATAGCCATAAAGCACAGGCGATTGGTACATGATTTTGAGAGCGAGAATGCGATAGACATAACGCTGGGTTTCTTTATTCAGATATAAATGGTAGTAGCTGGTGGCTTTTTGGTTTTTGAGTACTTCATCGATGCCGTTGGTTCCCATGTTGTAAGCGGCGGCGGCGAGAGTCCAGTTGCCGAGTTTGGTTTTTGCGGCAGAAAGATATTTGCAGGCGGCGGCGGTTGATTTAATTAAATCGTAACGTTCGTCGATTTCGGTGTTTACGGTGAGGCCATATTCAGCAGCAGTGGTTTTGAGGAACTGCCAATAGCCTGCAGCACCGGCAGGGGAGACTACGTTTTCGAGATTGCTTTCGATAACAGAAAGGTATTTGAAATCGGTGGGGACATGATTGGCTTTCAGCACAGAATCCATGACGGGAAAGAAGCGCTGCGACCTTTTGAATGCGAGAATGGTGGATGATTGCCAATAGGTGTTGACCAATAGTTCGCGGTCGAGGCCTTCGCGGACATAGTAGGTGTTGAGAGGGACTTCTTCGCCACAGAAATCGAGTTTCTCGGGAATTCGGATGTTGAATATTTTATAGAAATGTTGGCCGGAATCGAAATAGGCTACGTCGGGCTTTTTGTCATCCTGTTTGTTGTGGGAGAAGACGAATATCTCAATTGCAATGAAAACCAAAGCAAGAGAAAAGAATATGATGAGGCTTTTTTTGAGGATAGTCATTTATGATTTTTGTTTATTGAGATTAGCAATATAAAAGAGAGTGATGAAAAGTACGATGAAATAGCAGGAAAACAATAGGGTGTAAATATGACTCCAGCGGGTTATGCTCAGACAGATGAGTCCCATAATCATTGACAAGACTGAAAGTAGGGTGAAAATAAGAGCAACCTTTCGGTCGGATAAGCCGAGATAGGACAAATGATGGGTGGTATGGTCTTTGCCTCCTTTGAAGGGGGAACTTCCTTTTAGAATACGTTTTATGGACACGGTGGTGGTGTCAATCAAGGGGAGTGCGAAAATAAGCAGTACTGAAAAGATTTGTTTGTAATGGTTATCAGGAATATTGTTGTCGTGATGATTCCAGATAAAAATAATGCTTAAAGCGGATAGCAATACTCCGAGGAATTGGCTGCCTGTGTCGCCCATGAACATTTTGGAAGGAGGAAAGTTATAAACCAGAAAGCCGATGAGTCCGGCGATGATTCCAAGAATGAGCATGTTGATATTGTCGTGCAATCCACCTAGGAAAACATTCTCAATGAATATTGCTGAAAAGATAAAGATGGAGATGATGGTTGAAATGCCATCCATATTATCGAGCATGTTGATGGAATTCATCATGCCAACCACCCAAATAATTGTAATGATATAATTGAGAATGGGGTAATCGAAAATGGAAATATAAGTGCCTGAAATAATGAGAATGATGCCACAACTAATTTGTGTAAGTAGTTTTACGACTACTTTGGTGTTATAGGCATCATCAAAAAGACCAATGAGGAATCCCATGCAGGTGGCGGCTACAATCCCAAGAAGTTTTACATTGTGAAATACATAACTGGTATCAAAAAAGAAAGATAAGGAAAAAATGGAGAGCAAAAAAATGATAAAGAAAGAGATGCCCCCAAAAGAAGGTTTTTGCTGGGTATTCCAACGGATTTGATTGTTGGCATTGCTTCGGGTACCCAGATTGTCGGAGAATTTTACCAGCAATCTGTTGATTAGAAGTGCAAAAAAAACCGTAATGAAAAAAAATATGAAGTACGCTATTTGCAGATAAACTGATTCTGTTTCCAAATCAATGAAATTTTCTGCAAAAGTACAAAAAATTTACTGAAAAGGACTATCAAAGACTCTAAAAGCACAACCGTTTTTATCTCTTTCTGAAATTATTGGGTTGGTAATATTCCAGTTAATGCCGATGTCGGGGTCGTCCCATTTGATTAAACCTTCGGAGGCTTTGTTATAAACTCCTGAACATTTGTAAAAGAAAATGGTATCGGGTTCGAGAGTGAGAAAACCGTGAGCAAATCCTGGTGGAATCCACATCATGGTTTTGTTTTTTTCGCTTAAGATTTGAGAGATCCATTTGCCATAATTGGGCGATGATTTGCGGATATCAACAGCCACATCGAGGACAGCTCCTTTGATAACACGGACAAGTTTACCTTGCTCAAAGGGTGGGCTTTGGAAATGTAAACCTCTCAAAACATCCTTTTCTGATAAGGATTGATTGTCCTGCACAAATACATCATTTATTCCAAGTGAGGCAAGCTTTTCTGTATTGTAAGATTCAAAAAAGTAGCCCCTGTTGTCTTCAAAAACATCGGGTTCTAAAAGAAAAACATCAGGAAGTGCGGTTAAAATTTTTCTCATCAGGTGTAACTATTTTTTTAATCTTAAGGCCTTCATCATTTTATTAATTAAAGATACTCTGGTCCCAGGTTTGGTTTTATTGGCGTCGTAATAAATTTCAGAATCTTCGCCATAACCATATCCATAACCGTATCCATATCCGTAACCATAACCATACCCCTTGCCTTTTCCTTTCTTATGACCGTAACGGCCTTTATAACCATAAGCTGCGTTAATTGGTTCCACTGCATTAAGTAGCAGAGATAGGTTTTTAATCTTGCTGTCTTCAATCATGCGTTCCATATCCAGAATGTAGAACTTTTTGGAGTAGTTGGCTTTTAAAACATAGATGGGATAATCGGCAATGGTCATTGATTTTACGCCATCAGTTACCAAACCAACAGGGGGATTATCGATGATGATATAATCGTATTTTGTTTTCAGATA
>CAYYQJ010000394.1:0-3837 GCA_964473775.1 uncultured Bacteroidales bacterium
CTAACATTTGTATTGGTTCAACCACATTATTATCTGATGTTACATCCGGAGGAATATGGTCAGGTAGTAATCACACTATTGCAAGTATAAATACTGATGGTTTAGTTTCCGGAAATCTTGCAGGAAGTACAATTATCAGTTATACTGTTACAGACGGCAACGGATGTGTTAATCATGTTAATCAGGAAGTTATTGTGTGTCCTGTTTATTCTATTACCGAATACCATGCTATATGCAACAGGCAAATTTATAACTGGCATAATCAGGTTCTAACAGCAGAAGGAACTTACACCGCACCTTATACAAGTGTTCATGGATGCGATAGTATTTTTACGCTGCACCTTACAGTAAATGCTACCTATGCTACTACAGAAACACATGCAGTTTGTGAAGGAAATTCGTATATCTGGCATGGTCAGAATCTGACAACAACAGGTGATTATCATGCAAATTATACTTCAGTAAATGGTTGTGATAGCACCTTTACTTTATACTTTACAGTAAACCCAATTTCTGCGATAAGCGAAACTCATTCTATTTGCATTGGCGAAACCTATGTTTGGCACAATCAAAGTTTGACTGATGCCGGAAGTTATCAGGCTCACTATATTTCGCATTCGGGTTGCGACAGTAGTTATACCTTGCAACTTACTGTTAATCCCATTTACGCTGTCAATGAAACCCATAGCATGTGCGATGGAGAAAGTTTTACATGGCAAGGCAACACCTATACAATAGGCGGTACTTATCATTCAAATTATCTCACTGCTGCAGGTTGCGACAGTACATTTACTTTGACTCTTACTGTTAATCCGGTTAATACATTTAACGAAAGTTATAGTATCAACGAAGGTGAAACTTATGTTTGGCATGGTCAAAGTTTGACAACAGGCGGAACTTATACTGCTAATGAAACTAATGGATTTGGATGTCAGGATATTTATAATTTAAACCTGACAGTCATCTCCTCAAACAAAACACTAACAATAAAAGTTCTTCTTGAAGGCTTGTTTGCCAGTGGTACTACGATGAATCAGGCCAGTGATATTTCATTACCCATGTTTGGTGCTGGAATAGCCGATACCATTAAAGTAGAACTTCATGATGCCAATACACCTTTTGCTGTTGCCTATTCCTATTCAAATCTTGATTTGTCAACCAATGGAGATATTACCATCAACACTATTCCCGGTACGATTACAGGCTCATATTATATCGTTGTAAAACACAGAAACAGTATTGAAACATGGAGTGCCGATGCCATTGATTTTGGTGTTGCAAGTCCTGTTTTATATGATTTTACCACTACTTCTACCAATACTTATGGCAACAACATGAAATCAATGGGAAGTATTTTTGCCATTTATGCCGGTGATGCCAATCAGGATGGCATTGTGGATGGTTCGGATATGGCTGCTATTGACAATTCAAGCACTGCCGTTTTAGTGGGATATTATCCAGAAGACCTCAATGGTGATGGCATTGTGGATGCATCAGATATGGCAATTGTTGATAACAACTCCACAGCGGTAGTAAGTGTGAAAAGGCCTTAATTCCAATTCGATTATTGGAGTTAAAAATGACCTGATAATGCTTATTATGATTAAAAATGAATAACCTAAAAGGCTGCCTCAAATGAGGCAGCCTTTTATTGAAATCTTTAAACTCAAAATCATTATTAAGGAACAAAGTCTTTATACTATTAAAATTAGTAAATATTTTTTTCAATCTTGATACCTTATTAAAAGCTTATTTATAATTTTGCAAAAAAAAACATGAACCCATGAAGCAGAAAGCCCCTCCTGAAACATACCTGTTGGCGGCCTTACTTATCATCTTAAGTATAGGAGCTATATATGGTGGTATGAGCCTGATAGATGATTCGAGCGGTGAAAATCTGAATTTACAACTGGCAGAGTACGTTGATTTTCCATTTAAAGATTTTCTGATACCCGGTGTGATGCTATTGATTCTTTTCGGCTTTATACCATTGTTGCTTATTTATCCTTTGTTTACCAAACCAAAATATTCGTGGGCCAATATTTTCAACATCTATAAAAGACGTCATTGGGTGTGGATTTACCCCGTCTATTTAGGAATCATTCTTGTTTGTTGGGTTAATTTTCAAATACTCATGATTGGTTATAATAGTTATGTGCAGATTATTTATTCCTTTTATGGGTTATCACTTATTGCTGTAAGTTTGCTGCCAAAACACATGAGATTTTATGCCAGACCCCATTCGCACCATTCGGGGAAAACTCAGGAAGAGGAGAATAATGAATAATGGAGAATTGTAAATTAAATTTCGGATAATCTCCCTTATGGCTTAAACCCCATTCAAGTATCTTATTGTAATGGTATTATTTGTGTTTTCCCTTGTATGAATTAATATTTGAAAGACTTGATAACCCACAACGCTTAATAGCTTAATGCTACACAGTTTTAAGAATCAAATAAACTTTGCAACATTTATTTTTATTTACCTTTTGAATATTCTCGAAGTTGATATTTTATTGTTTTCGTAGTTGCTTGTCCTATAAGTTAATGAACATCTATTGCAAACAATAGTTATGTAGTAGATTAAGAATGTGGTAATTTAGTTGGAATTTATTTTTTATTGTTAGGCCCTAATAATAAGACTCCATGAGTATTTTGGTGATTAAGAAAAGTGAATACAAATTTCGCATTATTGACAATAATCAATAATAATGCTTGCATCAAAAAAAAACTTTACTATATTTGCAGTCGTTATTGTAAACAATTTTTAATGTAATAAAAAAATTAATCTAACAGCTTATGCCTCGTAAGTTTGATTTTAATAAAGTTCGTTTTGGAATTCTGGTTTCATCAAAAAAAATCAGGGAGGAAATGCTTTGTGCAAACTCCAATAATCAACATTATATATTCCCTTATGAAAAAGCTTCTCTTTATAAGTTTCAAACTACATTACAGGATAATTTTATAGATCCTTCTGATTTTTCTTACGAAACACCTTGTTTACAGCATCATTTTCAGATATTAACAGTTAATATTCCTTGCCTGAACCCCGTGTTGAGGGGCCTTATAAACGGTTTTAAGGATCAGATAAGAGGCTTTAAGGATCAGATAAGAGGCTTTAAGGATCAGATAAGAGGCTTTAAAGATCAGATAAGAGGCTTTAAAGATCAGATAAGAGGCTTTAAAGATCAGATAAAAGGCTTTAAGGATCAGATAAAAGGCTTTAAAGATCAGATAAAAGGCTTTAAGGATCAGATAAAAGGCTTTAAAGATCAAATAAGAAGTTATAACAGTCCTGCAAGAATCTTATACAATCAGGAAACAAGCTTTCCGTTTTCTAAAATAATATTGTTATTTCGGCATTTTCAAAAATTTTCTTCATTAATAAATAATTTCAAAAGTTTTTCTCTCTATTGGAATTTTACAAAAGCCGGCCCCAAACGTTTGGGGAGCATTTTCCCCAAATCTTCTGTCTGAAAAAAAATCATATTTATATAATAGTATCAGTTATTGCCAGCTTGCAATCTTTGATTCAATAAATTATGATTATAAAATTAATGAAAATTTCTAATAAAAATACTTAAAATTATGTCTCATCCTATAAAACAACATACTAAAAAGTTAAGTTATCAGGACAATGCAAATGATAATAGAAAAACAATTGAAGCAGCTGGAACAATTATGAGTCAGAGTTCAGTTGATACTATTAAAGACTTCGGAGATAGTTTGTTAGCAGAAGCAGCTACTTTAAATTCGAAAGTTATTATCCAGGAAAATGCGCATGATGCCGCAGAAACGTCAACCGCAAATACCAAAGAGGAGAATAAAAAAGGTTGT
>CAYYQJ010000395.1:0-3835 GCA_964473775.1 uncultured Bacteroidales bacterium
TGATCATGCCGAACATAACTCCCGTCAAATACAAGGAGAACTACAACCTATACAACGGCAAGCCTTGCCTCGATGAGGAACCTGATCAATGCACTTCCTGCATTGACATTCGTGTTAAAATGGCTGGTAGCGAAATAGCTTACGACGAATGGGGCGATTCGAAGATGTACAGCCAAAAATAATCCCTTCCTGGCATCATCCATGCCTCCTCTTAAAGATTTTCACTCTCGAAAAATCAGCACTGTTAAACCTGTAAACGCATAAATAGAAAAATAGTCCGCACATCACCAATATAATTCCAGTACTAATCACAGGCGTAATTATAAATCCATTCCAGTCAAAAGTGATTCCCATCTTAAGCAAAACATCCGAAGGCGTATGTTCCATATGCAAACTTATATATCTGAATGCCGCGGTGGTATAAGTCAGAGGATTCAAATAAACTATTGTTTTCAAAAAACTGGGCAACGCCATAGTAGGAATATAAGCGCCCGACAAAAAAATCAGAGGAAACGAAACAATCGTAATCAGCAACTGAAAATTAGTCGATTCTTTAGTGATGGTTGCCAGAAACAATCCAAGAGAACTAAACGTCAGTCCCACCAAAAACATCAATCCCAACATCGCTACACTATGCAACACATCAAGTTGCAGACCAATAAATAATCCTATTATCACAATAATTAATCCCTGAATAACCGAAACTATGGTAGCCGAAACCACATGCCCTATCGCTATCTGCCAGCGGGCTATAGGTGCAACCAAAATCTCTTTCATAAAACCGCTCGCAATATCTTCAAGAATATGCATTGAATTATTCAGCGACGACTGAAAAACAGTCATAATAATAATTCCGGATATCAGATAATTCATCGGATGATCCAAACCGGGCGCCGACGATTTCATCACAAACGAAAAAATAAACAGAAAAAAAGCCGACATAAACAGATTCATAAACAATCGCATACGGTCTCTGCCCAGCTTAATCAAATTCCTTACAACTATGGCTTTTATAGGTCGTATCATTCTCTTATTTCCTTTCCTGTTATCGCAATAAAAACATCATTCAGCGTACCTTTATTAATTTCAATATCCGTAATTTGCTCTTTAAATGCTGAGGCAATTTCCAGAACATCAGCCACCGCACTTGCATAAATCAGCAATTGTTCGCCTGCGCATTTAAATTTTATATGTCTTGCCACCAAAAAATCCATCAGAGCATCCCTATCGCTGTTGCTCACCCGCATGGTGGTAGAAGTAAATTGCTTTTTCAGTTCGTATGGACTGTCGTGTGCCACAATGCGTCCGCGGTCTATAATGGCCACTTTATTGCAAATCTCTGCCTCTTCCATATAATGAGTAGTCAAAAAAATGGTGATATTCTTTTGCTTTTGCAGATTATGAATATAATCCCACACATTGGCTCTGGTTTGCGGATCCAGGCCTGTAGTTGGCTCATCCAGAAACAAAACCTTCGGAAAATGAACCAATCCGCGGGCTATTTCTGCCCTGCGTTTCATGCCACCCGACAAGCTTTCAACCGGCGACTTCTTTCTGTTGGCAATATCAACCAGTTCAAGAACAAAGTTAATACGACTCTTCACTTCTGCTTTAGGCACATGATAAAAATCGCAATGCAATCTCAGGTTTTCCTCCACAGTCAGTTTCCCATCCAGTGTCGATTCCTGAAACACTATCCCTATATCTTTTCTCACCAAAGTCTTCTGATGCGAAACATCATTCCCATTGATTTTCAATTCGCCCTCTGTTTTTTCCTGTATGGTACAAAGCGTACTTATCGTAGTGGTTTTCCCTGCGCCGTTCGGTCCCAGAAAAGCAAAAATGCTTCCTTGCTCCACATCAAACGAAATATTATCCACCGCCGTGAAACTCCCGAATTTTTTGGTAAAGTTTTTTACCTCTATGCTATAATTATTCAAAATATACTGCTCTACTTTTTTATGTCAGGTATTAGTTCAAGCCATTTTAATTATTATGATTATAATATTATCTCTGCAAAACCTTCCCAACAACTTCTGTAAAAGTTTTACAAAAGTACGTTTGTTTTGCTTAATAATGTTCATCCCCATCTAATCAATAAGACGAATTGACAGAAAAAATCCATTAAAACCAGAAAGGCTTCAAGAGTTCAAAGCCTTTTTTTTGGTTGAAAAGCAATTTTTAGATAGGTAGGAATTTCATATAATATGTGATTGGTGGACTGCAGAGTGCCATTGGTGCTTGTTATGGAAACGTTGTTGCAATGCGGCGACACTCGATCGTGAAAGAGAAGCAAAATCATACGGCCTACAGATATACGGTATATGGGTTAGGAAGATTACGACGTTTGATTGCGGTACCGTTTGAAGTTGGCAAGATGTTTGCCAGAGCGTTAGGGATAATAGCCCTGGCTTCTTCGGGATGGAATCATCCTTACAAAATCTGCACTCCATCACTAAAATAAATTATAAATGAGATTCAGGCTATCAAAGACAATTTTCGAATGGCCTGGTCCCTTCAGATTCTATTTCGTATAAACAGCGTTAATGGTGTCGATATCAGTGAGGTTATTTACATAATATTTCATCGTAATCTTATTACCATTAACCAAATCGCCTGAACCATGAATCGTATAACTTAAAATGGCCTGAGTTGGCAATGTCAGATTGTTTTGTGTGGCAATGGCATAGGCCTTTGAGGTTGTTCCCAATAAATGAAAATTATGAATTAAAATCTGTGAACTATTGGATGTATCAAGTGTAATGGTGACAGGATAATTTACCAAAGCCGATTCGGTGCAGGTCCAAGAACCAACATATTGTGCACGTGTATCAGTTGAGGGTGGATCATTGCTTGTTTTATCGCAAGAGTTTAATCCCACAAATACAATAACAATTAGCATCCCAAGAATTATTTTCACTGATTTTTTCATACAATATATAATAAAGGAGTTGAATTTTATTTTTAAAAAATGATGAGGATTAAAACAACGAATTGATGATAGAATCATCAGCAATATTGGGTAAAGTAACTTTCAATAGTGGTTCATTTTCCATAGCACGCTTTATTGCAAATATTGCGCCATCGTTTCGTGCCCAGCTTCTGCGCGAAATACCATTATTTACATCCCAGAATAACATTGATTTCAAACGACGGTCGGCATCAGCACTTCCATCCAACAACATACCAAATCCACCATTGATTACTTCGCCCCAACCAACTCCACCACCATTATGAATTGAAACCCAGGTTGCACCACGAAACGAATCGCCAATCACATTTTGAATGGCCATGTCGGCAGTAAAACTCGAACCATCATAAATATTTGAAGTTTCGCGGTAAGGAGAATCTGTTCCGGAAACATCATGATGATCGCGACCTAAAACAATGGGTGCTGTAATTTCGCCATCGGCAATGGCTTTGTTAAATGCTTTGGCAATCTTCATACGCCCGTTTGCATCGGCATATAATATTCTTGCCTGCGAACCAACCACCAGCTTGTTTTTCTTGGCTTCACTGATCCAGCGAATGTTGTCTTTCATTTGTTGCTGAATTTCATCGGGAGAGGTTTTGGCAATTTCTTCAAGTACCCGCATGGCAATCAAATCTGTTTTATCCAAATCTTCAAGTTTTGAAGAAGTACAAACCCAACGGAAAGGTCCGAAACCATAATCGAAACACATTGGGCCCATGATATCCTGAACATAAGATGCGTAAATAAAATTGCCATTGGGTTTCATAATGTCGGCTCCGGCGCGGCTTGCTTCAAGCAAAAATGCATTGCCATAATCAAAAAAATACATTCCGTTTTTTGCAAGGGCATTGATGGCACGAA
>CAYYQJ010000396.1:0-3835 GCA_964473775.1 uncultured Bacteroidales bacterium
ATCAGCGGCTATTCTTGCTGTTGTTTCTGCACCTAAAGCGGTTGTTCCTGCTGCGGCTACGCCATCAGCATAATTTTTTGCGTATAATTCTGCTGCGGCTTGTGCTGCATTGGCTTTCGAGGTTGCATCGCTTTCTGCTACTGTCTGTGCTGCTGAAATAGCAGCTGCTGTGGCTGTGCTAACAGGTTTGTTAGCATCGGAAGTGTTATCTACATTGCTTAAACCCACCTGCGTTTTTGTAACATTATGTGGGTTACTGGTGTTGGCAATGTGAGTGTCTAAATTTGCCTGTACGTTGGCTGTTGCGGCGGCTGTGCCGAATACTACCCATCCCGAACCATCAAAATAATTGAAGGATTCGGTGGTTGAGTTGTAAATCAACAACCCATGGGCGGGAGATGCAATGGCATTCCGTTGGGTTGTGGTCATCCGCGGTATTAATACCCCGCTGGTTTCCGACCTGATTTCGAGCATAGAAGAAGGGTCGGGCGTTATCGCCGTATTGCTTATCCCTATGCTTTGTGCAAATCCGCTTTGACTAAAAGCGAACAGCAACATTGCAACAACAAACGTTGCTACAATTTTAATGTTTAAAAATTTTTTCATACTTGTTTTTGTTAAAATTCATCATTTTTTTTGATTTAATGTAATTTTTAAATTGTTTTTGTTAAAAACAAAGGATGCCTCCTTTCTTTGCAGGACGACATTCACAGAAATTCAAATTGGTTATTTACATAAGCGGGGTTTTTAAGTTAATAATACGGTTTATTTTTTTGTTAAGTATTTTGGCGATGCGCCATGATGCATGTGCCTAAAACATTTGCCACAAGCCAAAGGACAAATATAATAAGACATGATTCATGGACAATATCGCTCAGTTTTGTTTTCATCAGGAATTACTAATAATATATTGTATAATAAAAATTACAAACGCAAATAAAAAAGCAAAATACACCAAAAGCTTTGCAATGATTAATTACAAAGCGAAAAGTACAAAAATTATTGATGGTTTTGTTAGCCTTCTGTTGCATTTTATTTATTGTGATTTTAATTTATCTTGTGTAACAACCTGAATTTTAATTTATTTTTGATTAAGTTTAGATATTCGTTTTAGCTTTATATTGTTTTAAGGTGTACGACACGCTTCCGAAATTTTAAGTGCATAATTTCAGTTTACAAAAATGAGAATTTTTCTTGTAATATCATATAGTGCAATGCCTAATTCTGCTCATACGAAACCCTTGCCTTAGCAAGGGTTTACCCTTGGTTTATTTTTTTTTGTTTTCTATTATTAACTTATTTTGATAGCACTTAACTTATTTCACATCTATTATATTCGATATCCTGTAATCTTTTTTTGAATTAATGATGAACTTGAAAAATTTGATGATTTACAATATCGAATAAACAAAATTAAGAAAAAAAACAATACAGAGACAACATAGCGTAACGAAATATATCATTTGCTTATTACTCAAGCTGCTCATAAATCATTAAAATTGCATGTTTCGTCAACGATATTTATCGTAAAACCTATAATCAAATATTTGGAAATCGACCTTAGCGAACTATTGAATCAACAAATTAATTTGGCTTTAAAAAAGCGATAACATTCAGCAAACATTTGAACAAACCTGGTTATGATATTCTGTAGTTTTTATATTATCCAAATGTTCCATCTGATAATAATGGATTCGGCAGAAGCATACTAATACGAGAATAAAACAAAATATTTCAAGCCGATTCAAATCCGATATTAGGGAGAAATCTTTGCCATTAACATCTTCGGTATTGATACAATAATAAAGTTAAAGCAGCATATTTTTAAATGGATGATTTCAACAGTAAATTTTCGCTGTGATTAGTTCCCCAAATTTTAGGATTTTAAAATAGCAATAAACCTGCCTGAGGGAAAGGCAGGATTATTGATTGTAACTTAAGCATCGTTATTTAAAATATTTTACCAAAAAAAAACAATTTTAGAACCATGCAATAAATCTTCAAAACTCATATCCCTTAGCTCTAAAATTATAGTTTACACAATAGGAGCATCTACCTGAGTGATGCTTATTTCGCCAGCATTATTATGACTTTCGATGTAAAAGAAGATATAAGGCCTGGCACCTAACTGGGCATAAGACATAACGGGTTTTTCTCCCGGCATAATTTTAAATGGTTCAGCAGGAACAGGTTCACCTGTTGTATCACTGCAAGTATAAGCAAACACAGGTTCTGTACCCGTGTTTTCGAGTAATAAATAATAATCGGGCTGATTTTGCAATTCAAAATCGGCTCTAACTTTTGTTAATACAGGAATAGCAAGCAGCAGTTTGCCTTTGGCATCGCCACCTTTTGGATTGCGATGAGTTGGGTTTAGCAGGTTTTGATTATAAAAAGCACGACCTACTTCCGGAGTATCTATAAATTCGATGGCAAGGGTATGCAAAAACTTGGTCATTTCTTTTTCCAGATTTTCGCGTTGTTGAGCCTTGGTTAAAACCGCAGAATGAACATCGTCTTTCAATTGCAATTGAACCCCACGGGCAGTATTATAAGATAAAAGAAAACCTGATACTTCTGTAACAAAAGCAGGTGTAAGTTGGCCTGAATGAGTAGTTACCCCTGTTTTAAGGCGGGTTAACAACACTTCAATTGTTGTTTTGTTGGCATTGGAATATTCTGTTACCCCATGTGGGAAAAATTCCTGATAAATGCCTTCATTTTCAGGAAATGCATTCCCTATGACACCTGAAATATAAGGTAATTTCTTTTTAAAATTAGCTATCTGAATATCTACCGAGCGGGTGCGGCTTTGCTGCAATGCCAGTTTGATATCTTTATTGGTGATTTCTCCATAAAAAGCAGTGTAACGTGCTTCAAGAAGATTTAACGGGACATCATATTGCCCTTGGGTATTTCTGTTGGTAATTTTTATTATCATATCAGAGGAGAAATTCTTAGTATGTAAGTCGCTTGCTCTTTCTCCAACATCAAATAAATTTCCGTGAATTCTATCTAATACTATCATGTTATTATGTGTTTATTGTTATTATGTATTTTGTTGTTAAATGAATGTAATGTTGTAATTATAAATTATCCTTAAAATGTTTTTTATTTTTTATGAACCGCTAAAACAATTTTTGATAAGAAAAAATAAAATCCTGTTCTTATGGTTTTGTAATCATTAATCTACAAATTTGTTAACCTTGCGAATTCTCTGACATACCAATAGAAGCCTCAATTTACATCCCGGGTTTCCGGATATCAATAAATAAATTTCTTGATAGGCTTCCGGGTTTCCAAATATCAATAAAATAAATTTATGATAGGCTTTCGGATTTCCGGATATCAATAAATAAATTTTTTGATAGAATTTCGGGTTTTAGGATATCAATAAGAAAAATTTTTGATAGAATTTTAGGCTTCAGGATATCAATAAATTTATTTTATGCCAGGCTTCCAGGTTTACGGATATCAATAAATACATTTTTTGATAGGCTTTCAGGTTTCAGGATATCAATAAATAAATTTTTTGATGGGTTCCCGGGTTTATGCTGTTTGTTTTTCTTATAAATAAAGGCTTTAACCTTACTAAAAATTACTCCCAACAGATTAATAATAAATCATTTCTCCCTAACTGTTCACATCTTTATCATTGCCAATTTTTCCAAATTCTTGATTTTATATTTTCAAATAAAACTATGTGGATCAAATAAAAAAGTTTGGGTATAAAAACGGAAGGTATATTTTACATACCCTCCGTTATAAAATTCAACAAATATTACTTACTATTTACAATTTTAATGGTGCGTACAAACTCATTGTTTTCGTTTTT
>CAYYQJ010000397.1:0-3829 GCA_964473775.1 uncultured Bacteroidales bacterium
GGTCGGGCAAAGGGTCTATCCCATTGCATAATGTATCAATATACAATCCCGAACCTCCCACCATTACTGCAATATTTGTTTTCAGAAACAATTGGTTGAGAATGGCAATTGCATCTTCCCTGAATTTAAAAACATTATAATAATCATGTATCGACAAATTGCCAATCAAATGATGTGGAATGGCTTCAAGTTCCTCATGCGAAGGTACCGCAGTACCCAGATTCATTTCTTTATAAAACTGCCGCGAATCGGCCGAAACGATTTCTGTTGAAAAATGTTGAGCTATTCGAATGGCTGCTGCAGTTTTACCCACAGCCGTTGGACCTGCAATTACAACAAGAATTTTATCTGCTGCAATGTCCTTTCCACCCGTCATTACATGTTTTCGGTTGAATTAAGATCTTCAAATACATCACCAAAAATAGATGCATCCTCATCAATAATTTCTTCTTCTTCAAATTCATCTTCAAAATCGGCCGGCTCATCTTCTTCCGGTAAAACAATACCTTCAGCAGTTGGTACGATTTTGATGGTTTTAGGCACATCAGCTATTGATTTAACGCAACGTGGAAACTCACTTACCTTTTCAACTGAATTGAAAATCTTGAATAACTCAATATAAAAAGTATGCAGTTTCTGAGAATCATAAATATAAATCAATTGCTCGTTGGGATTATTTATGAGTGAACTTAAAGTAGTTTTAGACATGATTTTAATGGGCGGCTTTGTAGGATCGTCGCGCAAAGCAGTATCTTTTTTCAAAGTGATTTCCTGATGTTTTTTCCATTTTATATCACACATAAAAAATGAAGCCGGTTCGTCGGGTGTAAGGCTCACACATTTTAAAATGGCTTTATGGAAATCTGCAAAAGTATGTTTAGGCAAAACATCTATCTCCCTGAGAAAGTCGTCGTTTTCTTCGAAAGTAATTCTGAATTTATATATCAGCATGGCGTTGAGTTTTTCTTATCAAAGTATAAAAGTAATGCAAAATTATTAAAAAAAGGAAAAACACGAAGGGTTTTTATTTAAGAAGGGATTTCAATATTTAATTTTTTGGAATGGGCAAGGTTTTTAAAAAAGCAGATAACTCAAGTAAATGAGCATTTTAAAAATAGAAGTTCTATGATGAACATGCCATTTATAGAACTCAAATTAACAAAAAAAAACCGCTCCTGAAATCAGGAACGGTTTTTCAAAATTATCAGTTTTTATTATTTAACAAATTTCTTAACCAAAGGTTTTCCGTTGCTTGAGTAAATCTGTACAAAATACACCCCTGAAGGCAGTTCAGAAATATTGATGCCGAGTTGCGAAGCATTGGAAGCAATAGATTTTGAATAAACAATCTGTCCGGAATTGTTGATGATATTTATGGATAAATATTTATCAGTCTGATCAGTTAAAGTTATATTCAGGAAATCCTTAGCCGGGTTAGGATACAATTTCAGCAGTACGTTTGCGGCATTTTCAGCTACACTATAAACCTGGCTGATGTAGATATAACTATAATAAGTTGAAAGGCTTTTTGCGCCATTGCAGTTGAGAGATAGCACTACCACCTGAGTACCTAAATTTGTATAAACATAGGTTACGAAAAGGGTTTGAGTCATTCCGCCACCAACAAGAATCCATTCAACAGTCACATTGTTTCCCTGAACGGTGATGCTTCCGATATAAGAGCTATCTACAGGGAAATTCAGACAGGTGTCAATTATTGGAGAATATAAAGTATCTACAATGATATTGCTTGAATCAAATGGTTCAAGAATTTGATAGGTGTAAGTATACGAAGGACATGTACCTGAAGTAATGGCAACAGTATAAACGCCACTACCCAGATTAGAAATATCTTCTGTGTTAGCTCCGGTACTCCAGACAAATGTATATGGTGCGGTGCCGCCTGTAACTGTCAAATCAATAGAACCATCATTTCCATTAATCACAGAAACATGATTGATACTGGCAGTAACATTTAGCTGACATGCCGGATTAATGCTATCCTGAGTATAAACCGTATTACAATAGTTTGCTGAACAACCTGCATCGGTACTCATTGTCAAACAAACATAATAAGCATTGTTTGGCGATGAGGGCATCACAGAATTTTGAAGATTTGATGTAAAAATAGTAACACCATTTTGGATTACCACCCATGACCATACATTTATGGTACCTGTAAGTGTTTGAGAAGCATCGTATAAATTGATTTCATTATTTAGTGGATCATACTGATAAGTGAAATTGGCAATACATGTGTCAACAGGTACGGTTCCTACATAAATAGAATCGCAGTAAGAACTTTGGCACGGAATCAATCCTGAAGAAGAAATGTTTAAACAGGCAATGATTACCCCATTATAACCATTTAATTGAATCGTAGGATTCTGGGTGGTATAAGTGTATGAAGCTCCACCATATTGAATTGTCCACAACCAGGATGTAACATTGAGTTGTGTTGAATCAAAGTTGTACGAATTGTCATACAAATTCAAAGTATTGCCTACAGGATTGTAATTTGAGTAAAAACTGGCCTGACATAGCTGCTGCGAAAATGCACTTGATGTTAGAAGAACGAATGATAAAATTGCGAAGAGTTTTTTCATAATTTTCAGATTTAATTGTTGTTAATAATCACTTTGTTAAAAGAAAAAGTTTGTAAATTTAATAAGATTTTGTTTATGCGGTATTATTTTTTAATTTTATTTTTTGAACCTTTTAATATTGCTTCATTTTCAATTAAAACCGTCTTAATAAAAAAATGCTTATTTTACGATTAATTGATTGTATTTATTGTTCATGAAACTTTATTATCAATAGATTATAAAACTTCATTGGCATAACAATATTTTCTATCAGAATAAAATCATACTACAATTGACTTACTTTATTTACAGACAACCTTTATGTAAAAAAAGTTGCCTTAATGCAAAAAAACATAAAATTCTTCGGCTAGATTTTTTTATACAAATTCAGTTTAGCTCCTTCTTCGAGCATAAACTTATAGGCTTCATCGTATTGGTTTTCTATTTTGCCATCGAGAATGGCTTCACGAATGGCGGTTTTTATAATCCCAACTTCCCTGCATGGCTGAATGCCGAAAGTTTCCATAATCACCTCGCCCGACACCGGGGGCTGCCAGTTGCGCAGTTTGTCCTTCTCCTCTATCTCACGCAGTTTGTGTCTGACAATCTCAAAGTTATTCATAAAGCGCGTAACCTTCGAGATGTTTTTTGATGTAATATCTGCCTCACACAACATCATCAAATCATCAATATCATCCCCAGCTTCAAACAGCAATCGGCGAACAGCCGAGTCGGTAACTTCGTCTTCCGCCAAAATAATGGGCCTCAGGTGCAAAAACACCAGATTCTGCACGTATTTCAGCTTCTCGTTCAAAGGCAGTTTAAACATCTTGAAGATATCGGCAGTCATTTTCGAGCCACGTACCTCATGCCCGTGGAAAGTCCATCCGTTTGCCGGGTCGAAGTATTTAGTAACAGGCTTGGCGATATCATGAAGGATAGCGGCCCACCTGAGCCAAAGATTATCGGTCTTTTCTGACAGACGGTCCAAAACCTGCAACGTATGGTAAAAATTGTCTTTATGTCCCTTACCATCAATATATTCAGCTCCTTTCAGTGCCATAAACTGCGGGAAAATCTTGGCCAATATCCCGGCTTTATCGAGGAGGTTAAAACCGATGGAGGGTTTTTTCGAGAGGATGACCTTGTTAAGTTCATCAATAACCCTTTCCATTGACACTATATCAAGACGTTCGCAGTTCCTGATAATGGACCCGAAGGAAGTTTGTTCAATTGTAAATCCA
>CAYYQJ010000398.1:0-3813 GCA_964473775.1 uncultured Bacteroidales bacterium
CATGTGGCCTATAGATTGGGAATGCCCAAATATCAGAAAGGTATGGAATGGATTAGCATTCCTAAGGGTCATAATTTGCCCGGTGCTGACAATAGAAAACCTGTGGATGTTTATATTCAGGCCCACGCTTTGCAACGACTTTCTGAACGTAACGATTGTGTTACCAAAGAAACTATTTTTATAGAACTCTGTAAATCATTTGAAAAACCAAATTATAATTCGGAGAATGGACCTGATAAAATTCTTATCGACTTCAATTTGTATCATGTTAAAACAGGTTATTTACTTGCTTCCATTGTTAAAAACAAACTCATCCTCCGTACGTTTTTGTTTATTACGCTTTCGGGTTCGCCTGAAGGTCAGAATCTTCTAAAAAATACAGGTTTAAAAAGGAATGAAATACAGTTTTTAGAACTCGACCGCTTAAGCACTTTTATGAGTCCTGAAATACAGGAAAACAAAAGGATAAAACAAATTTTTGTGGAAGCAGGCTGCAAGTCGTTGTTCAATTTATATAAGATATTGCTCGAAAAGAATATCACCATAACCAAACATCCAAACACCACCCTTTTGGAAGATTATCTGGGTGTTGACCTGACCAAAGAATTTTTGGAAGAAGAGGAAGAACCCGAAATTGAAGAGGAAGAAACTGAAGATGAAGATGATTATGACGAACCTAAAGAAAAAGAAAGCACACATAAAGCAATACCTGATAATGTATTACCTGTTCCGAAAAGTTTACTATTAAAGCTGACTTTGTGGATAATTTATTTTCTTCACGGATTCTTTTCATTGTTTTTGGCCAATAAAATTATTGATGAAAAAAGCAAAGAAGTTAGAAAAGCAACGCCTGAAGAAATAGATGCCAGAAAAATAAAAACGGCAACGCCTTTCCGTGATGAAAAATGGACAGTAAAGATTTTGGTATGGATAATATTTCCTCTCCTACTATCAATTTTGATAGCTTTTTGGCCCTTAAAATTTGTATTTACACTTTTCAGGCGAAAGAAAAAAGGTTGATTATTTTCTTTGGTATAGAATGATATGTTGGCATTCCCGAATGATGACTAAATATAAATGGCGAGCTAATATCCTTTTTTGCAAGACTTTTCCCTTGTAAAACTGATATTAAAAAGGTAGAAAACTGAGCTTGTTTTAATAAAATCTATCCGTGAATCTTCAATAATTGGCTCAGATTCCATGATGTAAAGCAGCGTTTCCTTGATGTGAAGCAACGTTTCCTTAATGTGAAACGGCGTTTCATTGATGTGAAACGGCGTTTCATTGATGTGAAGCAACGTTTCATTGATGTGTAGCAGCGTTTCATTGATGTGAAACGGCGTTTCCTTGATGTGAAGCAGCGTTTCCTTGATGTGAAATGGCGCTTCATTGATGTGAAACGGCGCTTCATTGATGTGAAACGGCGTTTCCTTGATGTAAAGCAGCGCTTCATTGATGTGAAACGGCGTTTCCTTGATGTGAAGCAGCGCTTCCTTGATGTGTAGCGGCGTCTATTTTATGGCTGGAGGGACTTCACCTAAACCATTTTCTATTCTACATGGCACAAATTCAGACAGTAATGTTTTAATAAAATTGCCTATGGCAGGTTTTGGATTTTAGTTTATGCTAAAATGACTTCCTTATCAAGCAACTATTGGTAAAGATTATGCTAAGATTTACCTTCCTAATCTTCTGTTCCTGCTTTTTAAATAAGTATAAACCAAAACAGAAACAAGAATTATTGAAGCTCCGGTATAGAACCCGGGCGACATGTGTTCTGATTCGCCAAAAATAAAATATGCGGTTAGTATGCCATAAATCGGTTCAAGGTTTATGGCCAATACCACCTGATAAGCCGATAGTTTCTGCATGATTTTTACGGTAGTAGAAAAAGCAAAAGCTGTACAAACCACTCCCAGCAGAAGCAAACAAATTAAATCGGAAGTGGTGAGATTTAATTTGATATCTGAATAATCTTTTGCCAGAAATAAAAAAACAGTCAGACAAATAAACCCGCTGAGCATTTCGTAGAACGAAGTAACATCAGGTTTGTATTTCAAGGCAATCTGTTTATTCAAAACACTGAATAAACTGGCCAGAAATGCTGCTATCAAAGTAAATATAATACCCCAAAGATATTCTGTTTCGAACTGAAAAATAATATAAATACCAAAAATAATGATGATGCCAATCACCACCTCCAGAATAGAAATTCGGCGGCGCTCTATCAATGGTTCAAGTAAACTGGTGAATAAAGTGGTTACCGATAAACATCCCAAAGTAACCGAAACATTTGACACCTTTATGGCATGAAAAAAACAAAGCCAATGCACTGCAATGATAAAACCTATGCCACTAAGTTTTAAAATATCTCTCCAGGGCAAACGCAAAGATTGTTTGCGAAATCCGATGATGATAAGCAAAGCCAATACGGCAATCATCATACGATACCACACTAACTCGTAAGCAGGCAACGTAATAAGCTTGCCAAGAATGGCTGTAAACCCCAAAATAAGCACCACCAGATGCAGCAAAAGATTGTATTTTATTATTTCTTTATCCATAAAATTATTGAGGTGCAAATGTAAAAACATTTTTTAATGAAAACATGTTTCGTATTTTTTATACTTTTGGTAAGATTTTCGTCAAACAGAAATTAATAATTAAAGCCATTTATCATTATTTATAAGCAAAACATTGAAAGAAGATATTTCGCAATTGCCATTTTTCTTTATCATCGGACGGCCCCGCTCGGGCACCACTTTGATGCGATATCTTTTTGATGCTAATTCAAATGTCGTTATTACTGAAGAATGCAATTTTATTTTGGCACTTTCGCGCAGATATAAAAAAGTCAGAACTTTAGATAATAAAACTATACAGTGTATTATCCGCGATTTGAAAAGGTGTAAACATTTCGAAAATCTGGTGATGGATTTCAGCATGCTCGAAAACATGATGAAAGAAGCAGCTAAAATTAATCATTATAGCGAACTGTGCCGCATGATTCAATTGTCCAACAAATCCATTCATAATAAAACCGAAATACTGATTACCGGCGATAAAAATCCATCTTATTCCTCCGAATATTTCCATAAAATACATCGTCTGTTTCCTGATGCCTATTACATTCATCTGGTTCGTGATTATCACGACCACATTGCTTCAATGGTATCTGGCAAATTTGTATTATCCAATCCTATTTATCTGGCTATTGCATGGAAAAAATCAATCAGACTTCTTGCAAAATACAAAAAGGAAACACCATCAAAGTTCTTTACTATTCGTTATGAAGATTTTGTGCAACATCCTGAAGTAAGCACAAACGAAATCTGCAATTTTCTGCATATCCCCTATCAGTCAGAAATGTTTGATTTCTATAAGAAAAAAGAAGAATATATTGCCCGACATCCCAATATCGATTTTACTAAAACACATAAAACTTTGTTTAAACCGGTTGGTAATGACAGAATTGCGTTATGGTTAAAGCTTATTAAAGCAAAAGATATCAATGTCATTGAGTTTATTGCAGGTAAAACCGGACAGCCTTTTGGGAACGAAAGTCTGCATCATAAGCTAACTTTTAGAATTATGTTGTTACTCATTAAATGGTATTTATTATATTACATAACCACTATTTTAAAAGCTTTATTATTTTCGCTCAATGTTGGCCGGCGTAAAGTGATTTTGAATAAAATAAGAAAGAATACGATTGCTATAAACTTATACTATTACATTTCAGGAAGAAAGGTTGAAGCGAAATAATGAGCCACGATAAAAACATATTAAGCGAAATAGCTGGAGTATTTACCA
>CAYYQJ010000399.1:0-3811 GCA_964473775.1 uncultured Bacteroidales bacterium
TACACGGCTCTGAACACTCTTTCCCTACACGACGCTCTTCCGATCTCGCTTCCACCTCAGCAACAGGATTTGAGAATATTTCTGGAAAAGAAACACCGTGGCGGTAAAACAGCCAATGTGATTAAAGGTTTTGTAGGTAGTCAGGACGATTTGGAAGTTTTGGGGAAACTGCTTAAAACAAAATTAGGAACGGGTGGTTCGGCAAAGGATGGTGAAATTATCATTCAGGGCGATTTCCGCGATAAAATATTGCAGATGTTGCTCGAAAAAGGATATAAAGCGAAGAAAGCAGGAGGGTAATTGTGGTTGATTGATTAATAAAGTTTGGCGCTATCCGATAGTTTTAAATGCCTCTGGTCTAATATTTATTGGCTTACAAATAAAAGGAATCACCGGGTAACTTTATTACCCAATGATTCCAATCAATTTATAATACTATTTCTGGTCGAGTTTTATCAGAGTCATAAAGCTTTCTTTCTCTGCAGTAATTTTATCTTTATTGCCATAAACACATAGAATTTGCTGGTCGAGAATGTCTTTAACCATTTTGGCAAAACCATTGATATCTGCCACTTTTGTTGCAAGTATATCATCCCGGTCTTTCTGAATATCACTCATCAAACGTTTAGAGAAATAACAACTTATGGCATTATCTCCTCTTTGTGATGGTGTCATAGGAACATCAATCCCTGAAATGGTTCCTATAATAAAACGGGTCATGGCATTATCATCTACCTTGAATTTTGTAAGATAATCAGTGGTTGCAATATAATTGTCGATAGTTGATTTCAGATTTGGATCGCGATACGAATTGAATGTCATGGTGCCATTAGGCGATATGCCTGAATAGCCGCCATAAGCGCCACCAATAACTCTAACCTGATTGGTTAACCAATCGCGCGAAATAATCTGATTCAACACCCTCATTTTGCCATTCCATGTATATCCCAGCTTTTTGAAATCGTAACCCATCACTACATATTGAACCTTGGAAGGAGTAAGAATGCCTTCGTTTTTCTTTTCAGGAGTAAAGGTCCATGTGTTTAATACTGGTTTTGCTGATGGTAACATTTTTCCGAAACCATCAGTTGATTTTATGAATGAAGCAATATCAGCTTTGCCACATGTGGTGCCCACAATCAGATTTTCTTTGGTGAATAACAATGCAGCAGTTTTTTTAAGTTGTTTAACCACTTCATCAGAGTTTTTATTGAAATCGCGCACCAATTGGCTTACAAACCAATAGTAATCCAAGCCATTAATTGTTTCGTTGAAAGCGCCACGGTTGGTGAAATACGAAGCAAGGCGACTGGCAGCTACTCTGTTTCCATCACGCTTAACCGATGCATCCAGTTGCGACTGATGACGAACCAAAACCGATTTCAAACGGGCAGTATCTGTGTAAATGGTGTTATTCAGAATCTCAGCAGCCAGTTCGTACGACTTATCTATTTTGTTGTTCATCATTTTGGCAGTAACTGTAAATTTGGCAATCATTTTATTGTCGTCCTGATTCTCGAAATAAGTATCCAGATTGGTATTAAATCCTCCTGTATTGATATTGAGTTCTCGGTTTAAATCGCCATAGGTATATTTTTTGGTATCTAAAGAAGTAAGCACATTCGACAACAGGGATGCATAAGGCAATAGCTCTTTGGGCAGTACATGCAAATCGAAAAACAAATCAGCATAAACTATGTTGTTGGTGAATTCTTCGTGATAAACTACTTTGGTTCCGTTGGATACTTTTTCTTCAACACCATAAAATGCACATTTAGGATTGATATCACTCAGATTAAGCAATGGAATGCTTGCCAATGCTTCGGGAGTGTCTTCCTGTTTCTGAAAAGCTATGAGTTCCTTTGTGGCAGATACCAGTTTATCAACATCAGCAGGTGCAAGCTTTGATTTATAATCGCTCAGTTGGGCATCTTGTTTAGCACTCTTTTCTTTATCCATCCCTGGCTTAGGTTCCATAGAAAGTAGCAGCGAATGAGGATTGTTGATGAAATATTTGCTTACAATATTCTCAAGATATTTCGATTTCATTTCTTCCTTTAGCTTTGCCAGAGTTTTTTCGTATTCCAATCCCATAAAAGGGTCGTTGCCAAAAAACCATCCTGCCTGAATGCGCGAAATAATGCTGATACCTTTTTGTGCATCATTGCCTTCGCGCAATTTAAATTCCTCGCGATTCAGCACGCCTTCCACTTCTTTCATATCAATGCCTTTAGCCACAACCTCTTTCAGGGTGGTCATCATAATATCATAGAATTTCTTTTTGTCGGCAGCATTGGCGTTTTGCACCATAACGGTAATCACATTTTGCTTGTAATTGCTGGCATTGGCATTCACATCTTTTCCTATTTCTGCACTTTGAAGCGCCAAACGTACGGGTGCATTATCCTGATTAAACAACACTTCGCAAATAATGTCCAGTGCCATTCCCAATACATAATCGGTGTTTTGACCTGCCACCATATCATACGACAAATAAGTCTGGTCTTTGGTTTCGGCACCATCCATCACAGGATAAAATTCGCTTACATCTTTCATGGCTGTAAAAGATTTCTGGTCTTCAATCACTGCGCGTGAATTGGTGCGGGTGTATTGCGATAGATATTCTGTATCCAGAAATTCCATTTCTTTATCCATATTGGCATTGCCATACAATACAATATAAGAGTTTTCGGGTGTGTAGTATTTGTCATGAAACTTTAAAAACTCTTCATAAGTAAGGGTAGGTATGTCTGAAGGATATCCGCCCGATTCAAATCCATAAGTGGTTTCGGGGAAGAGGTTTTTATAAATCTGATATGATACTTCGCGGGTAGGACTAGAATATGCGCCTTTCATTTCGTTGTAAACAACACCTTTATAAGTAATGGCAGCATCTTTATCTGTTAGTTCATAATGCCATCCTTCTTGTTTCAAGATTCGCTGGTCTTTATAAATCAGTGGATGAAAAACCGCATCCATATACACGTGCATGAGATTGAAATAATCTTTTTCGTTCATGCTGGCAAAGGGAAACATGGTGTAGTCTTTTGAAGTAAAAGCATTAATAAAAGTTTTGAGCGAACCTTTCATCAACACATCAAAAGGACTTTTCACGGGGAAATGGTCGGAGCCATTCAGCACCGAATGTTCCATGATATGAGCCACTCCATTATCAGAATAAGGAACGGTTTCGAAAGCAATTCCGAAGGTTTTGTTTTCGTCGGTTGTTGCTACTTTCAGCAAACGGGCGCCGCTTTTAACATGCTCATAATAATAGCAGTCGGCATTAACTTCTTTAACAAAACGTTTCTCAATCAGTTTAAATCCGTGGGTGGTTTGTGAATTTGCCATAAATGTGGAAAAGCAAAAAATGCCGGTTAAAATTAGTAATAGTTTTTTCATTATCGGTTATTTTTCTAAATTAGACGTCAATATTACTCATAATTCAAAATCTGACAAAATAAAATCGGTGAATGGGGTGTTTTAAACGGTGAATTTGTTTTTAGATGTGGTTTGAGAATACACTTATTTTTATGGAGAAACCTGGTTTCAGACTAATGAAACAGGTGTTTGCCATAAAGAAATTTCAGGGTTTAAATAATTATCTACCGTGAATGTACCTGCCAGTTTTATTATCGGATACAATGCTCTTAAAGATGGGATAAGATCTAATGCTATAAATATCAGTTACTTTTCAGAATGGTGAGGCATAAAAGATAACTTTTCATGATGGATTAAGATTGGCTTGACACCGTCTAAGAGACGTTAGCCCCCGTCTAAGAGACGTTAGCCCCCGTCTAAGAGACGTTAG
>CAYYQJ010000400.1:0-3803 GCA_964473775.1 uncultured Bacteroidales bacterium
TACACGGCTCTGAACACTCTTTCCCTACACGACGCTCTTCCGATCTCCCGCCTTAAAAGGGCGATGCTCTACCGGCTGAGCTACATTGTCATCCGTTTTTTGAGGGTGCAAAAGTACAGTTATTATTTAAACTAGCAAAATAAAATGATTAAAAATCAAAGTATATTTCTTAATTTGCATCTAACCAGAAAATTGATTCATGCTAGGCTTTGATTATTATTATAATTTATATGGCTGCATTCGGAAAATAAAGAATATTTTTGCAAAAAAAACTAGATTATGGAAGGTAAAGTATGTATTATAACCGGTGCCTCATCAGGAATTGGCAAAGCATTGGCTTTTGAACTTGCTAAACAGAAAGCAAAATTAGTGATTGCTGCACGCAATGTTGCTGATTTGGAAGAAATTAAAAAGACTATTGTTCAGGCTGGGGGAGAGGTGCTTGTTGTGAAAACAGATGTCAGCATTGAGGCCAATTGCATAAATCTTATTGAAGAAACAGTGAAGCATTACGGACGGATTGATGTGTTAATCAATAATGCAGGTATTTCTATGCGGGCTATTTTTGAAGAAGTTGACCTGAAAGTATTAAAACAATTGATGGATATTAATTTCTGGGGAACGGTATATTGTACCAAATATGCTTTGCCTTATTTGTTAAAAAGTAAAGGAAGTGTTGCAGGAGTTTCATCTGTGGCTGGATATAAAGGTTTACCGGGTCGTACAGGATATTCGGCATCAAAGTTTGCAATGCATGGCTTTTTGGAGGTGCTTCGTATCGAAAATCTGAAAAAAGGATTGCATGTATTGATTGCTTGTCCCGGATTTACCGCATCGAATATCAGGAATACAGCTCTGGCAAAAGATGGCAGCTTGCAGGGAGAATCTCCACGTGATGAATCGGAAATGATGACTGCAGAAGAAGTGGCAAAACATATAGTAAAGGCCATAATTAAACGTAAAGACCGCATATTGCTAACCTCTCAGGGAAAAATGACAGTAACCTTGAATAAATTCTTTCCTAAGTTTATGGATAAAATGGTGTATAACCACATGGCAAAGGAGCCGAACTCGCCAATTAAGTAAAAGAGTTTTTCAAGTTTTTCTAGTATGTCAATTAGATCAAGTTTATCAAACTCTCTCCACCTGTTATTATTTTTGTTTATAAAAATCACCTTTTTCCAATTCCGAAAGACGGATTTTGTGTAATTTCGCTTACTTTTTAAATTTAATATATGTTTACACTGCTCAGCAAAGAGATAAACAGTTTTTTAAGTTCTTTGATAGGTTATATTGTAATTGTAGTGTTTCTGGCCATAAACAGCTTGTTCCTATGGGTTTTCGACACCGATTTCAATATCATTAACTCAGGCTATTCGTCCATCGACGGATTATTTCTGATAGCACCTTTTGTTTTTTTATTTCTGATACCTGCCATCACCATGCGCTCGTTTTCAGATGAAAAGAAATCAGGAACAATTGAATTGTTGTTGACAAAACCATTAACAGACTTACAGATAATCTTGTCGAAATATTTTGCAGGATTGCTTTTAGTTGTCATTAGTTTAATTCCAACGCTCATTTATTTTATCTCTGTTTATACTTTGGGTTTTCCTAAAGGGAATATTGATATTGGTGCTGCCTGGGGTTCATACATTGGGCTACTATTGTTAGGCGGGGCATTCGTCAGTATTGGTTTATTTTCTTCAACATTAACTGATAAACAGGTATTGGCATTTGTTCTTTCGGTGTTTTTGTGTGGTTTCATGTATATTGGGTTCGAGTTTATTTATTCACTGGAAATGTTCGGAAAAATTGATTTGTTTATTCAATCGATAGGAATCAATGCTCATTATATCTCTTTGAGCAGGGGTGTGATTGATACACGTGATATGATTTATTTTATCAGTTTAATCGTATTTTTTATACTGATGTCGAAAATTTCTATCGAAAAACGTAAATGGTAAAAACAACAGATTGATATGGAAAAGAAGCAGAAAAAAATTAAGAAAAACAATCTGATACAACTCGGACTGGGTCTGGTTATTATTTTATTGATCAATATTATCTCCTATTACATTTTCACACGTTTCGATCTTACTACTGAGAAGAGATATACCCTTTCGAAATCGACTAAGGATTATCTGAAGAAAGTGGACGATGTGATTTATTTTAAAGTGTATCTGGAAGGCGATTTTCCTGCAGAGTTTAAACGTCTGCGCATGGAAACCAAAGAAATGCTTGACGAATTCAGAGCCTACAACGATAATATTCAATACAAATTTATAAATCCCGCTGAGAGTTCTGATAAAAAGAAAACCAGTGATGTTCAAAAACAATTGATGCAAAAAGGCTTGCAGCCAACAAGTTTGAAATTGAATACTGCCGATGGAAATTCTCAACAGGTTATTTTTCCAGGGGCACTGGTTACTTATAAAAATAAGGAGATGCCCTTGCAGCTTTTTGTAAATCAGATAGGAACTCCTCCGGATCAGGTTATCAATAACTCAATTCAGAATTTGGAATACAATTTTGTCAATATCATCCGCAAACTGACTGTGAAAAATAAACCAAGAGTTGCTTTTCTGGAAGGTCAGGCCGAGTTGAATAATTATAGGTTGGGTGATATAATGGGCTCTTTGCAGGATTATTACGATGTGGACAAGGTGAAGGTTGATGGCAAAATTAATAGCCTGATGGTAAGAATTAATGCTACTGAAAAACCATTAGTAAACAAGTTTGCCGTTTTAGTAATTGCTAAACCCGATTCAGCTTTTCAGGAAAAGGATAAGTATTTTATCGACCAGTATGTTATGCATGGTGGGAAAGTGCTTTGGCTAATTGATCCCGTCTTTGCCAGTATGGATAGTTTGCGTAAGGCTCCCGGAGAATCTATTGGATTTGGCCGCGATTTGAACATAGATGATATGTTGTTTAAATATGGAGTGCGCATCAACACCGACTTAATTCTTGATTTGAATGCCTTGCCAATACCTTTAATTACTGGTCAATCGGGCGGAAAACCCCAGATTGAATTGGTGCCCTGGTATTATTTTCCTTTGATTATTCCTGAATCAAAACATCCTATTGTAAGAAACCTGAATGCTATTGCCATGGAATTTGCCAGTACTATGGATACCGTAGGAGGAAAAGGTATAAAGAAAACCATTCTCCTCACTACTTCAAACTATTCGAGGGCAGTGAATACACCTACAAGGATTTCTTTGGATATTATGTATAAAAAAGCGGATGAGCGTATGTATAATATGCCTCATTTGCCTGTGGCTGTGTTATTGGAAGGTCAGTTTCAATCTGTATTTCAAAACAGAATTCCAAGGGCTATTTCATCTGATAAAGAAAGTTTTGATTATAAAGACATCAGTAAACCGGGTAAAATGATTGTTGTTTCGGATGGTGATGTGATAAAAAATCAATTGGACAAAAAAACAGGGAATCCTTATCCATTGGGTTACGATCAATATACCAATCAGACTTTTGGAAATAAAGATTTTATCATGAATTGTATTGATTATCTGGCCGACGAATCGGGCATTCTTTCTCTGCGTTCACGCGAGCTTAAAATTCGTATGCTGGATAATAAAAGGATTGCAAAAAGCAAACTTACCATTCAAATGGTGAATACCATTCTGCCTATACTTTTGATTATTGTTTTCGGATTTATTCAATTAGTTATAAGACGTTATAAATACACCAAAAAAAGTTAAACCAACCTCTTTATGAAAAAAAACCGAGTTCCGATATTTATCATATTAGATCGGAAGAGCACACGTCTGAACTCCAGT
>CAYYQJ010000401.1:0-3803 GCA_964473775.1 uncultured Bacteroidales bacterium
CCACCTATAGGTGCACTTCCATGTTTGGGTCCTGCTTGTCCGAAACGAGCCAAATCCTGCGAAATAGAGAAATCGCAAGCCATTCCAATTTCTTGTCCGCCTCCGATTCTCATGCCATTAACTCTGCAAATTACAGGTTTATCGTGCATCAAAATAGAAGAAACCATATCATTAAACAAACGCATGTATTGTTTGTATTCCTGAGGATTTCCTGCATAATATTCTGCATATTCTTTGGTGTTTCCACCTGTGCAAAAAGCTTTATCGCCTACACCAGTGAACACCACTGCCACTACACTTCGGTCGTTAGACGATTCGCGCATGGCAAGAATCACTTCTTTTACGGCATCGGTGGTATAAGAATTGAACTGCGCCGGATTATTTAATATAATCCATGCATTGAAAAGACAGGGAATGGGGTTTCCGTTTTTATCCTTACAAGGACGTAATTCATAAAGAATATGTTTGTATTCGTGTTTTACTAAATTGTGACTTGCTAACATGTTTTATAAGAATTAAAGTTATTATTTTATTTAAAATCAGGAACTAATATGGATCTTCTTTTGTATTTATGTGCTAAGGTATTTTGAAAGACTTCGTTAATCTGCGACATAGGAATGAGTTCAACAAAATCTTCAATCTTTAGTTTATCGGTTGCGATTAAGTCAATTACTTCGGGATACAATTCTGGTTTGCAACCCCATGTACCTATCACTTTGGCATCGAATGCCATTAAATTGCTTAAACGAACCTCAGGTTTATCCATTGTAAAACCAACAATAGACAGGGTTGATGTAAAAGTAATTAAGTTGAAACCTAATTCCTGTCCTGCTTTTGTGCCTGACATCTCGAATATTTTCCAACCATAGCGTGAAACACCCAGCGTTTTTACTATCTCTTTTACATTATCCTTTATTGCCTTTATGTCAAGACCTTTTACATTCAAGGTAGCGTCAATGCCATTTGCTTTTGCTGTGGCAAGCTTTTCATCATCAATGTCCAAAGCCAAAACTTTAGCGCCCATTATTTTTGCGATCAAAGCTGCATACACCCCAACGCCACCCACACCAATAACTATGGCCAAATCGCCTGCTTCAAGCTCCGATTTTTGCAATACCTGATAGGGAGTAGAAATTGCATCAGCAACCACAGCCAATTTTTCTAAAGGATATTTTGCTAAAACAGCATCCGGAACCGGACAGAGATATTTTGCAGGCACTTTTATGTGAGAAGCAAACCCCCCATCAAAATCATTGCCGGGCATCAGTTGTTTCTGACACATATTGCTTCTTCCTTTTTTGCATAATTCGCATTCGCCGCATGGCAAAACAGCAGGAATAATCACGTTTTTGCCCAACCATTGCGATGGCCCTGCAATTACTTTTCCGCTGATCTCATGACCCAATGTTAAAGGCAATTCTTTTTTGGTTTTTACACCAAAATGCCAGAAACTTAAATCGGTATGACACACTCCGCAACCTGCAATTTTCACTAATGCTTCGTCATCATTTAGTGTTGGAAGGCCTGAATCTGAAAGTATAAAATCACCTTTCAATTCGGTCATTTTCCATGAATACATTTTTTCTTCCATCTTATTATTTTGTTTTAACTGATTCTTATTAGGATTGCATTTTCTTGTTTTTATAAGTAATAGACCGAACCAGGTTGGTCAGCGTAAGATTCAGAGGCGTTTTAATGTAGTGCTTCCTGCCATACTCCACAATTTTCCCGTTCATAAAATCTATTTCAGTTTCTTTTTTATTAATTAAATCCACCGCCAAAGAAGGCATGTGATTTCCTGCATTTTTCAGATACCTGATGCAAAGCTTTACGAAATTATCCGGCAGTTTAATTTCTTCTGCCTTGGCTACTTCTACTGCTTCATAAATCACCTGTTCAACAATTTCAAGAGTATCCGGATGATCCATCGCCTCTTTCATGGTTAAATTTGAAATAGCACACAAAGGACTCAGTGCGGCATTGAGAATGGTTTTCTCCCAAATCTTGTTTACTATATCAAAATAGCCCACTTTCTCGGTAGTTAAACCCACACTACTTAATAATGAAGCTATTTTTTCTGCTACTTCAGGACAAGAATCGTCTACCGAACCCACATAATTGGGGGGATTAAAAAAACTTACTGATGTAACATTTGGGGCGTGAAGATTACCCGCAAAATTCACTACCATCCGTAAAATTTTCGATTCGGCAAACTGAGAAATATATTTTTTACGGATTCCAATTCCATTTTGAGCTACCAACAAATACACATCTTTGTCGCCTGCTTTCTTTATTTGCTCTATGATGCTATCCACATGATATCCCTTTACAGCACTTATCAATACATCAAAATCATGCTCCAGCAATTCCTGAACAGAACTATAAACATGTTTAAAATAGGCTTGTTTTTCTATCCTATCCACCAGTTCTATACCTGAATTTCTGATGAGCGCAAGTTTATTAGCATCAAAATCTGTCACCGCTACTTCGCAGCCAGCATCTTTTAAATGAACAGCCAATGTCTGTCCTACAGGTCCAAGCCCAATAATTCCAAATCTAAAAATTTTGTCCTTCATAATATATTGTTTAATTTAAATGAATTTTCTATTCAACTACAAGATAATGCGTGCATCCACAGCACAAATCCTTTCGGCATTCGCCAACACAGGATTCAAATCCAACTCTTTTATTTCAGGAAAATCAATTACCAAAGCAGATATTCTCCGTAATATTTCCACCACTTTATCCTTATCTATTCGTTTCTTTCCTCTGAAATCATCAAGCAACGCAGCCGACTTTATGCCCTTCAGCATTTCAGTTGCGTCCACATCAGTTATTGGTGCAATCTTAAACACCACATCCTTATACACCTCCACCATCACACCGCCCATACCAAACATAATCAGATGCCCCAATCCTTCTTCTTCTTTCACACCTATGATCAACTCGCGGCTTTCCGGCAGAAATTCCTGTATAAAAAACTTCAGGTCGGGTTGTTGCAACTTCTGCTGCATGTTTGATACCACAGCGCGAACCTCATCCGCATTCTTAATGTTTATTGCCACCCCTCCAATATCACTCTTATGAATAATATTTTCAGAATCGGCTTTAATAACCAGCGGGAAACCTATTTTCTCAGCTTCAGCCACTGCTTCTTCTATGTTTTGCGCAATGCTCCATTTTGCAATAGGAATATGGTACGCCTCTAAAATCTGATATACATCAGCAGCCGTCAACACTTCCTTCTTATTGGTTTTCGCTGTCGAAATAATGCTTTTCACCTTATCATAATCCACATCCGCAAAAGCCCTGATACTCCCCTTTTCTTTCGTTCTGATTTCATTATAATCCACCAATGCCGACAATGCTCTTGCAGCCGTTTCAGGATAATCAAAACACGGAATACCCCCTTTATTCAATATAGCCGAAGTTTCTTTCCAGTTCTCTTTATCAGTAATATAATTGCACACAATGGGCTTAAACTGCTGTTTGCTTATGGCAGCCATTTCTTTAGCCACATTCACACAATCCACAAAAGGCGGCGTTACAAACGTAAGATAGATGCTATCAATGCCCGGCTCATGCATCATCACCTCTATAGCACTTTTAAAATGAGCAGCGCCTGCTGTTGCCACCACATCCAAAGGATTGTTGATAGAAGCAGCTTCAAGCATTGTAAGTTTCAAATCGGCTTTTGCCTTGTCCGACAAAGGCGGAATCGTCATACCGCAGCTCACCAATTCATCGGTTCCAATGATGGAGATCGGAAGAGCACACGTCTGAACTCCAGTCACCTGAAGCTA
>CAYYQJ010000402.1:0-3801 GCA_964473775.1 uncultured Bacteroidales bacterium
AGATAGCTTCAGGTGACTGGAGTTCAGACGTGTGCTCTTCCGATCTAAACTGGGAAGAAGTTAGTTTACGCAATGCTTTTTATTGATTAGTATCTTATCTTCCAAATTGATATTGCTTGCAAACATTTTAAATAACAAGGCTCAAGTTATATATAACAAATAAATTACAATTTCAAATAAATCAAAAATTTAAAACGGTTTTGATAATTGAAATTTTATTTTTTGATATTTATTTGTGATTTGTTTTTTGATATTTGTGATTTATTCTGTTGATGCTATCTCGATCAGGTTAAGATATTGAACATTTCGTACAACGATAAATGATTCAAATACTGCCTATTTTTGTTTCTTAACCGAAACATTCATCTTTTGAAATTGTCGTCTGGAGTTGGTACGGAATACACCTTCATTTACAGACCGAACTTCTTCTATTGTATAGAAAGAATGCGGACTGTATTCGTTCAAAATATTAATGAAATGCTTTACATCTTTTCGTTTAATAATTGAAAATACCACCTTTACTTTTCCTTTGCTTCCTTCAGCATCAAGAACTGTTAGTCCGAAACTTGCAGCCCTTAATTGATCTATTAGTTCATGAGTCTCGACATTCAGAATTACACGAATAATTACATTGCCAATGGATATTCTTTCATCAAGCCACATACAGGTATAATTGCCAATAGCATATCCTCCGGCATATGCAATATAGCAAAGCGGATTGTTGAGATGTTTCATGATTTCTCCTATGGCAAGAAGCCAGATGAGCGATTCGAAAAAGGCAAATAAGGGGGCGAGTTTTTTTAATCCTTTAGAAACAAAAATCATTCGTAAGGTGCCCACACTCTGATCAAATATTCGCGAACAAAAGATCAATAATGGCAATAGGAACCACGTAAATATCGGGGCATCGCTGGCTAAAAAATTTAAAAGTGTCATTTTATTTGGGATTTGGGATTAGTTATTGGTCATTGGTCATTAGTCATTAGTCATTAGTCATTAGTCATTGGTTGTCATTCATTGTCTTTGATAAAGAATACTTGATGCTTCACTTTTATAAACTTGACAAACTTGAAGAACTTGATAAACTAAAATACTTTCCTATAACAACGTCTTCGTTTATGTTGAATATGGTCGTAGTTTTTCCAGGTTATGATGGCTTTATGGTTGGTTTCGAATATTCCTGTGGTTTCAACGGCTTTCACTCCATTGGCAATCATGGCCTGTTGAAGTTCGTTAATCAAAATGGCGGGAATGCCCATACTCTGCAATTTAGGGTCAACTCCCGTAAGGAAAAGATCCATTTCGTCAGGGTGTTTCAATGCTTTTAATATGGGAATAAATCCAAATGGCAATAACTTACCCTTAGCCTTTTGAAATGCTTTTGATAAAGAAGGCACACCGATAATAAAACCGGCCAAATCGCCTTGCTGTGTTTGAACCAGTTTTACAAAGTTAAAGTTCAAAGAGTCGAAATACTTGGCAACATAATAATCTCTCATTTTCTTATCAAAACTGATAACAAAAGGCAGTTCGTCAAAAGAAGCATTTAATAATTCGAATACCTTTTCGGCATAAGAAAGCAACTCTTTTTTTGATTTGCAATGTATGATGGTCAGTTTGTGACGTTCTTTAATCAAATTGGCCAGGCGCGAGGCTTTTTCAGGAACTTCTTTGATAAACAAACGAAATTCAACCCAATCAATTTCTTTTTGATAATGATTGTTTTCAAAATGTTGTTGATAATAGGGGAGATGATACACCGAAGCTATAGAAGCAATATAATCAAAACCTTCTATCAATAATCCCTGAGTATCGAGGTTGGTAAAGCCCAAAGGTCCCAACACACCTTCAACACCCTGAGTTTTCAACCAATCCTCGGCAGTTTGGAACAACTTTCCACTGATTTCAGCATCATCATAAAACTCCATACGGCAAATACGGCCAAAGTGCTCATTCTTCTTTTCATTGTAACGATGATTAATCAATGCACCTATACGTCCCACACATCTTTTACCATCCATTGCAATCCAGAATTTTGCAGTACAAAAATCAAATGCAGGATTAAATTCAGGCATAATATTGTGCAATTCATCTTTTTTCATTGATGGCACCCAATAAGCATTGCCTTTATAAATATCGAAAGGCAGATTTACAAATTTCTTCCTATCGCAGGAGCTTATAACTTCTTTGATTTCAACAAACATATTCCTGTTTTTTTTGCAAATATACTTTTTTTTCAAGACTCTTCATCCTTGTTTAAGCACAGTACCATAAAAATGTTTCAAAATAATTATCTCTGAAAAAGAATCTAAACTTGGTTTCAAAAATATTTGAACTTATATTAGAGTATACAGAGGTAATAAAAACCTGGATTTTTCTTCTTTTAATTAACTCAATTCTTGTCATAGTACATCAATAATTAAAATAGCCAAAGTATAAGGCTTATGCTTTTAATTCTTTTTTTTCAAAATACAACCATTATTAATTAAATCTTGTCATTAATATAATGTTTTGTCCAAATTCCTAGTTTCTCATTTTTAATCATAAAAAAATCATCTTATGAAAAAACTAATTACCTTAATTATCAGTTTGTGTTTCTTTGTAAATCTTACCTGGTCACAATGCAATGTTGCAATCGCTCCGCAAGGTTCAACAACCTTGTGCAACGGGCAATGTGTAACCCTTCAATCAAGTGGCGCATTAACTTATCAGTGGGCGCCGGGAGGTTCTACTGATAGTGTTTTTAATGTTTGTCCGACAAACACTACCACAGCACCTGTTACGACAATTTATACTGTAACGGGCACCGGCAATGGTTGCACGGGCTCTGCAAGTATTGCGGTAACAGTAAATCCTACGCCAGCTATTGCTGCAGTAGCTCAACCTGCAGCCATTTGTCAGGGCTCATCTTCTTCTTTATCAGCCACCAGCAATCAATCCAATACCACATTTTATTGGCAACCTGGTAGTATTACCGGCCCTACTGCAAATGTTTGGCCAACTGCAACCACCACCTACACTGTATATGGTTCAGCTGCAGGTTGTACATCTACATCACATGTTTTAGTTACAGTAAATCCTAATCCTATTATAACGCCAACAGCTACACCTTCAGCTATATGCCCTGGCTCTTGTTCCGTATTATCTGCAACAAGTACAGTCCCCGGTACAGCTTATTCATGGTCACCTGGGGGACCGGGGATTCCTGTTACAGTTTGTCCTACAACGACAACACATTATTATGTAATAGGTAGTGCTGGCGGTTGTTCAGATACTGCCACTGTTACCGTTATAGTAAATCCAAATGGTGCACATACACCAACAGCTTCACCGGCTACTATTTGCGGCAGTGGTTCTTCTGTATTAACATCAACAGGAAATCCAGCAGGTACAACTTATCTTTGGACTCCGGGCAATATGACAACTAATCCTGTTACAGTAACTCCTACAACAACTACTACATACACAATGACAAGTTCCACACCTGCAGGATGTACAGGTTCAACTACTGTTACTGTTTCAGTAAATCCATCTCCTGTAATAACTGCCACAGCAACACCATCAACTATATGCCAGGGTTCTTGTTCTGTTTTATCTGCAACAAGCACAGTTACCGGAACAGTTATTAATTGGACACCTGGTAATTTAACAGGTAATCCTGTTACAGTTTGTCCAACAGCAACTACAGTTTGGACTGTAAGTGGCAATGCTGGAGGTTGTACAGGTATGACATGGGTTACTGTTACAGTAAATCCAGATCGGAAGAGCACACGTCTGAACTCCAGTCACCTGAAGCTATCT
>CAYYQJ010000403.1:0-3786 GCA_964473775.1 uncultured Bacteroidales bacterium
ACACGGCTCTGAACACTCTTTCCCTACACGACGCTCTTCCGATCTTGGATATAAACCACATCACTCACGTTAAAATCATAGATGTGGTGGGAGCTATTGAAGAAAAATATGCCAGCTTCGATGCCTTTGGTCATATAATAAACGACCCCTGGACCACAGCCTTTCCATCTTCGGGTTTTGATTTGGATGCAGTAGGAGTGATACATCAGGATATGTCGTCGGTTCAGGAAAATGATGCAGTAATGACGATAAATGTTTTTCCTAATCCCTGCAACAATGGCATTAATATAAAATCAGAAAAGAATTTTCTTTTACAGAGAATCATGTTAATAGATTTAAACGGCAAGGTTCTCCAAGAAATAGTTCCGGTAAACGATAATACTTTTATTAATATGGAAGATTTTAAACCGGGCGTTTATATTTTGAAAACCCTTTCTGGCAATAGTATGTCCTATCATAAAATCCTTAAAAACTAAGCAATGAAAAAGCTAATTTTTATTTTGATTTGCAGCGCAGTTTCTCTTTTTGTGTCCTGTAAAAAAGATACGCCACCGGATAATACCATTACGGATATTACCAAAAACCACGGTGTTTTTATTGTGAATGAAGGAAACTATATGTGGAGCAATGCCTCGGTGACTTACAATAATTTCACCGATGGAAAGTATTACGAAGATATTTTTAAAGAAGCAAACAATCGTCCTTTGGGTGATGTTGCCCAATCAATAACAGTGTTGAATGGTAAGGCTTACATCGTGGTAAACAACTCCAACAAGATTGAGATTGTTGATTTAAATACCTTTTCTTCTCTTGGAGTTATTTCAGGATTGACATCCCCGCGCTATATGCTGCCCATCACTTCAACCAAAGCTTATGTTTCCGATTTATACAGCAACTTCATTTCAGTTATTGACCTCAATTCAAATACAAAAACAGGAAGTATTCCATGCAAGGGTAGTACAGAAGAAATGATTTTAGTAGATAATAATGTGATTGTTACCAATACACGAACCGACAAAATTTATATTTTAAATACCAGTAGTGATGTAATTGCTGACAGCATTCAGGTAGGATTTGCATCCAATTCTCTTGCTCTCGATAAGAATGGGAAGCTTTGGGTATTTTGTTCCGGTGATGCAAACAACCACATCAATGCGTCATTACATAAAGTTAATATAGCAACTCATTTGGTTGAACAGAGTTTCCCCCTTTCAAATTCGCTGGATATTTGGGATAAGATGCGAATGAACTCTGCAAAAGACACCCTGTATTATATTAATAATGGTATATACAAAATGGCTGTCGAAGCTACCTCATTGCCTTCAGCGGCATTAATACCACAGGGAAGCAGTTTGTTTCACGGATTGGGCATAAATCCTACAGACAACCACATTTTTGTGGCAGATGCCGTGGATTATGTTCAGAAGGGTAAAGTTTATTATTATAATACCTCGGGAGTATTATTAGGAAGCATCAACACCGGTATTATACCTGTTGATTTTCTGTTTTATTGATTGATGCGGTCGAGCCAAACGATGCCATTCAGGTGGTCAATCTCGTGCTGAAAAATCTGAGCGACATAAGCATTGCTAATGTGTTCTGCTTTATGTGTACCATCTTTTAAATCGTATGCTACATTCACCCAGATAGCACGCCACGACTGACCTGAAACTCCCGGAATGGAAAGACAACCATCTGCACGTTGCTTCAAAGTATCCGAGTATTGTGTAATAACCGGATTGAAATATAACTCCCAGGGATGTGTAGGTTTATCATCACGCCAAACCCAGATAATATTCCTGTTTACGCCAACTTGTGGTGCTGCAATTCCAACGCCTCCCTCAGCCACAACGCTTAAAAACATACGATGTGTCAGATAAAAAAGGTTTGTTGTGTCATTGAAATTAATATTACGCGATTGTTTTCGCAGGATTAGGGAGTCTGCATAAATAAAATAATTCAGTACACGGAAGGCACTATCACGGCTGTTGTTATTTATTACTGCCTTTTCTGCGTCTGTAAACGCCAGTTCATCAACAGGAGTTACTGGAGGAGGAGTTACCTCTTTTTTGCACTGTGAAAAAGCAATAACGCTTAAAAACAGTATTGAATAAAACATTAGTCGGGTTCTCATTTTTTTTGTAATTTTGTTTCAGAGTACAAATATACTAATTAATTTAAAACAAAATGAAATCAACAATAGAATGTCGCTGGTTAAACAATATGGCTTTTGAAGCAGAATTGAACGAACATACCATCATTATGGATGCTGATGAGAACAATGGTGGTAATAATCTGGGCCCACGTCCGAAAGCGCTTACCCTGGTGTCATTGGCGGGATGTACAGGAATGGATGTAATTTCTATCCTAAAAAAAATGCAGGTGGTGCCTGATGCTTTTTATATAACAGTCGAAGGTGAACTTACTGAAGAACATCCAAGATATTATGAAAAAATCATGGTTACCTATCATTTTAAAGGCACTGATTTGCCTTTGGACAAAATCCAGAAAGCAATAAATCTTTCGCAGGATAAATATTGCGGTGTAAGTGCCATGTTAAAAAATGGAACGTTCGTAGAGCACGAATTTGTTATTGAAGAATAATCATTCAGAAAAATAAAAGTCTTTACAGATTTCTGAAAATTCTCTTATAATCATGGCAGTTGCCCCCCAAACAGTTTCGCCGCATACATCATAGTAGGGAGTTTCGAATTCCAGACCGCTACGGATTTTTATTTTCTTTGTTTTTATGTTACTGTCGTTGATGATATCTTTTAGTTCAACTTCCAGGATTTTTTCCACTTCAATTGGGTCTGGTGTTAATTGGCCAATATTTTCACTAAATCCTATGAATGGTTTTACCAAAAAGTTGCTGGGAGGAATATAAAGTTCTGATAAACTTCCTATAATTTTTATTTGACTTCGGTTTATACCTGTTTCTTCTTCCGTTTCACGCAGAGCCGTATTATCCAGAATCAGGTCATCGTCAATATAGCCTCCACCGGGAAAAGAAACCTGAGAACTATGTACGCCATCATATGCCGGACGCAACATCAATAATGTATGAACCTTTTCGTTTTTCTTATACAATAAAATTAAAACACTGCTTTTTCTTGCAGTTTCGGGTATAGGGTCAAACTCCCTTAAACGTACTGAAGGGACCATTTCAAAATGAGCTTTTTTACCCGGTAAAGGTTCTGATAATTTCTTTTGAAGGTGATTTACCAACTCTAATAGCATCATGAATAGAATTTTTTTAAAAATATTTTGGGGGTGTAAAAGTACAAAAATAATCTTGAAGTGGCTGATTTTATTGAAGTTTGAAAATTGTTTTTGTTACTAACAATGGTGATTGTTGAAAAAAAAATCATAAAAATTGTTAAAATCAAAAAGAAAAAAGTTTTTTTGTATCGCAAAAATTAAATTAATTAATAACCAAAAACGAAAAAAAAAATGAAAAAATTATTAAGTTTAGTAATGATTGCTATCGTTATCGTAGCAGTTAGTGCCTGCGGAGGCAAAAAAAACACACCAGAAGCAGTTGCTGAAAAGTATTTAAATCATCTGAACAAGAAAGAATATGCAGAAGCTAAAAAACTTGGTACAGAAGCTACAGGTCAAATGATTGATATGATGGAAAGTTTTGCAGGAGCTGATAAAAAAGCTGAAGTTAAAAATGTAAAAATTGAAAACCTCAAATGCGAAACTACAGAAGATAAATCAAGCTGTACCTATACTGAAAGATCGGAAGAGCACACGTCTGAACTCCAGTCACCTGAAGCTATC
>CAYYQJ010000404.1:0-3784 GCA_964473775.1 uncultured Bacteroidales bacterium
AATGATGGTAAATAATCCGGATGATATACAAAAAGAAATACCCGAGTATTGCTCATGACTATTCCGGACTAAACCATGCCAGTGATTCCGGAGCAAAGTGAGCCAGTGATTCCGGAGTAAACCAGACCACAAAAAACATTAAAATGGGTCTGGAATAAAAAAATGTCAGAAAAAAAAACTGACATTCTGGCATAAAGTGAGCCACTCAAATTTCAAAGGCAATATGGAAGCGTATAAAGAAAAAAATCTTTATACGATGGCGAATAAACCTATAACCATGTTGCAAATAAAACGCATAATACAATTAAAAATTAACGGGAAATCAAATCATTCAATTTCCCGTGAACTGCATTTGTGTCGGAACACAATTGACAGATATGTCAAACGCATGAATCAACTTGACAAAAGCAGTGAAGAACTGCTGAAGTTAAGTGATGAGGAGCTTTCTTCATTAGTTGTGAATGAACCATCAAAAGTGCAAAAAGACAGTCGTTTTGATGATTTTCAGCAACGTTTACCTTTACTATGTGATGAGCTAAAAAAGCCTAAAGCAACCCGAATGATATTATGGGAAGAATACCGTCTTCAGGTATCTGGCGGATACAGCTATACACAGTTTTGTGAACATCTTAGTCGCTTTCTTGAGACCAGAAAAGCAGTAATGCATTTTGAGCATGTTCCGGGTGAGTGTTTGATGTTTGACTTTGCAGGTGATAAAATACCCTTGGTTGATATACAGACAGGTGAGATAATAAAATGTCCCATCTTGGTATGTACTTTTCCATTTTCCAGCTACACTTATATTGAGGCTTTATTGTCAGCCAACAGACAACAAATACTGAAAGCATTAAACAATGCTCTGAATTACTTTGGGGGAGTTCCACTTTCGGTAAAGACAGACAACATGAAACAGTTTGTAAATAAAAGCAATCGGTATGAACCAGCTTTTGATGAACTGGCTAATCAATGGGCTTTGCATTACAACACTACACTGATGGCTTCTCGTGTAAGAAAGCCACGCGACAAGGCTGCTGTTGAAAGCAGTGTAAACTCTGTTTACAATCGAGTTTACGCCCCACTGCGCAATTTGGTCTTTCATAGTATTGAGCAAATGAACGATAACCTATGGGAGCAATTAGATAACTTTAATGCCCGTAATTTTCAACGACTTGATTATAGCCGTAAGGAACGCTTTCAGTTGCACGAAAAGGCCTTGTTACGTGAATTACCAATGCAACCCTTTGTGCCAAAGAACAAAATTACAGCAAAGGTTCAGAGGAATTATCACATTACCCTGGGTGAAGACAATCATCATTACAGCATACCATGCCAGTACATTGGGAAACAGGTACAGGTTATTTACGATACGGAAAATGTTGAGGTTTATATAAACTCAGTTCGCATTGCCTGCCATAAACGAAACTACCATAAAAACGGTTATACTACCCTTTCTGGCCATGTGCCTGCGGCACACAAATATTATGCTCGAATGAAAGGTTGGAACAGTGAATACTTTATAGAAAAAGCGTCGCAGATAGGAGAAAATACACTTGCTGCTATTAAGAAAATCTTAGAACAGAAGATTTTTGTCGAACAAACCTATAACTCATGTCTGGGTGTTTTAAGACTTGGAGATAAGTATGGGAATGACCGCTTGGAGGCAGCTTGTCAACGCTGTGTTACTGCTTATAAGGTAACATACACTATCATTAAAAACATACTGGAACACAATATGGACAAAGCACCATCTCAATTAGACCTTTTTTTAAATATCCCGGATCATGATAATATCCGGGGACCTGAATCTTATAACTAAAAATAATTAAATCACTAAAAAACAAAAACATGATTAACACAGATCAAACTTTAGAACAGCTTATTGAGTTAAAGCTTCCTGGTATGGCCCAATCTTACAAGGCCACACTGGCACTTCCATCACATGAGCTCCCCACACCTCATGAACTTATGGCTATCCTGGTAGAGGCAGAACAGCATCACAGGACAAGTCAACGCACACAAATGCATCTAAAAATGAGCAATCTCCGCTATGATGCGATACTGGAACAACTTCAATGTTCACCGGATCGCAATCTCACACGCAATCAAATTCTCGCACTTGCAGATTGCTCTTTTATAACAAGGGCTGAAAACATCCTCATTACCGGAGCCACCGGTTGTGGAAAGAGTTATCTCGCATGTGCCTTTGGCCGTCAAGCCTGTACACTGGGATATAAAACTCTTTATCTGGGTATGAATAGATTTACTGAAAAACTCTCACTTGCCAAGTTGGAAGGCTCATACATAAAACTGTTCAACCAACTTGAAAAGATACCTCTAATAATCTTAGATGATTTTGGATTATCACCTTTGGAGAGTCATGTTAAAATTGCATTACTACAAGTTCTTGAAGATAGATATGGAAAACGCTCAACAATTATTACATCACAGTTACCGGTCAATAAATGGCATCAATACATAAACGAACCTACACTCGCTGATGCAATAATGGACAGATTGTCTGCTTTTGCACACCGTTTTGAATTAAAAGGAGAATCACTAAGAAAGAAAATGTAAATAAAAAAGAGTATCTTTACCATCCAATTGTCCTTTGAAAAAGTGGCTCACTTTGCTCCGGAATCACTGGCACTGTTTGACCGGAATAGTTAGCACTAAACGTCAGAAGTCAGGAAGGGTTAAAAAACCAAGTAAATAAAGGCTGCTGCGATTTTACCAAAGACATGAACAATAAGACCTTTCGTTGAACGCACTTTACTAGCTCTTTGAAAATCTGTTTTTTCAATCAACCAATTAAAAAATGACTCTATTGGTTGCCTTATTGATGATACTGCTCTTGAAAATAAATCATTAGCGGCTTTGTCAAACTGTTTCACAAATTCTGATTGATTTTTAATGTCCTTAACAGGAGTTAGCATTATTATGTTTTGAGAAGATGCAAGTTCTGAAAAAAAATCTTTGTTCTGATAAATTTTATCTCCAAAAAATGTTCTGTTTTTTATTGTGCTCCAAACCTGTTTAAATACAGTTAGATCATTTTCTGATGCAGGCGTAAGCAATAGATCTTCAGGAAAAGGTAAATGTCCTTTGTGATAAAATGCCAAAGCATGAAGCTTAGCACCGTAATAGAACATTCCTTTTGTTGAACAATAACCTTTATCAGTAAGCTCAGGTGCTACTTTGCCCACTCGTTTTCCAGAACATGTAATTATTGGCATAGAATCTAAAAGGCTGAATTCCGAAGAACATTCTTTAGGAATAAATTCAGTGAGTAATAACCTAACCAAATGAATAAATGCTTCAGACATCCTATTTATCCGATTATTAAATGCAGAGTAGGAAGGTAGTTTTGGAAACCATGACCGTAAATGGTTATGAGCAAAATTATAAATCTGCTTACATTTAAAACGTTGTTCTAGTAGTATAGTATAAAGAAAAATGGTTATTATTTCTTCGTCTGTAAATTCAGGAATGTTGTTATTGCTATAGCGGATACAACAAAATTTTAAATTTTTTTTAAATTTATCGCAGATGTAAAAATAAATTTCTATTAATTTGTCCTCATTATCAATGGTAGCCATATTTTAGTTGGTTTAGTGGAATATTCCACTAAGATACTGGTTACCATTGTATTTAAAAACGTAGATTTTTATATTTTGCTAACAATGAAATGGTTAGTAACTCCTCAGTTTTACTATTTTAACCCTTGATTCGCATTAGTAAGTAATGTGTAAAACTCACCATTTATGTATTTTTCATCAACTGCCAT